>CANCCJ010000013.1 GCA_947374535.1 Comamonadaceae bacterium
TGACATCAACAACCCAGAGCACCGCGAAATCGCCGCCATCCGCTTGATCGCCAAGATGCCAACTCTGGTTGCCATGGCCTACAAATACGGCGTGGGCCAGCCTTACATGTACCCACAGAACAACCTGAGCTATGCAGGTAACTTCTTGCGCATGATGTTCGGTACACCGACAGAAGAATACGTGGTCAACCCCGTGCTCGAGCGCGCCATGGACCGCATCTTCACCTTGCACGCAGACCACGAACAAAACGCTTCTACATCGACCGTGCGTTTGTGCGGTTCATCAGGCACCAACCCATTTGCAGCCATCGCGGCTGGTGTGGCTTGCTTGTGGGGCCCAGCACACGGCGGCGCGAACGAAGCTTGCTTGAACATGCTGGAAGACATCCAAAAAATGGGTGGGATTTCCAAAGTTGGCGAGTTCATGGAGAAAGTCAAAGACAAGAACTCTGGTGTCAAGCTCATGGGCTTTGGTCACCGCGTTTACAAAAACTATGACCCACGCGCCAAGTTGATGCAAGAAACTTGCGACGAAGTGTTGAAAGAACTCGGCCTCGAGAACGATCCTCTGTTCAAGTTGGCCAAGGCCTTGGAAAAGATTGCTTTGGAAGACGAATACTTCGTCAGCCGCAAGCTCTACCCCAACGTCGACTTCTACTCTGGCATCGTGCAACGCGCCATCGGCATTCCAGTGAACCTGTTCACCGGCATCTTCGCCTTGGCACGTACCGTGGGCTGGATCGCTCAGTTGAACGAAATGATCAGCGACCCCGAGTACAAAATCGGCCGTCCACGTCAGTTGTTCACTGGCAATGCACACCGCAACGTCGAGCCATTGGCCAAGCGCAAGTAATTGCACACACCCTGTCGCGCTTCACGCGCGACAGCCCAAAGCCCCAGGGGTTCCTTGCGAACTGCGGGGCTTTTTTGTTTCTAGGTGCGGTTCATGGTTTGGCGGTGGTAGGCTCTCTCGCTATGAGTTCTGTACCGTTTTTAAATACGCCCGAAGCCTTGCGCCAACTGGCTGACAAGCCCCACACACCTTGCCAATGCAGCCTGCAACACTGCACCGGCTGGGAAAGCGTCAGCGAAGCCGTATGGCCCGCCCAACACATGACCCACGTCGCCACCCTGCGCGACCCCGATGTGTATGAACCCACGTTTGAAGAACACCACCCATACGGCACCCGCTACGAATCAGCCGATGCGCCTGTAGCCTTGAAGTTTTTCCCGTACAACCGTTGCGATGTGCACGCCTGCGGCCAATGCCAGCAACACGCGCTGCGCTACACCGAGTTTGGTGGCTACTACGTGGATCCACGCGCACGTCGCTTGAACGCTGAGTTAATTACAGACTAAGTCTGGCGCTTCGCTAGCGAGTGTTCGCAGTCTTCCCATGGCAACACTTGGCAGCCGCAATGCGGCACCTCTACGGAGGATTGAGACGCCACGGGTGGCTTGGTCTTAACCACCGCAGCCTTGGGGCTTGCTTTGGGGCTTGTCCCTGTTGTACCCCCTGTGTCTTGGGCTGCATCCAAGTTTGGAATCCAACGCATGAACGGCTTCAAGTCGTCCATGTCCACGATGTACCAACATTTTTTGGTGGCGTCCCAACGCGCACCTAGAGCCTTGGCTGCATCCTTCTCAGCAAATGGGGTGACCAGGTTAATTCGCATCACACACCTCTGCTGTTTAGCCCAGCGCCATCTCACCGCCTAAGGCCTCTAACAAGTCGGGCAACAACTTGCGCAACTCACCCGTGGCAATGGCCACATCGGCATCAAAGCCTTCGTCTTTCTCAGCGGATGTGCCTTCAAACACACCTTCCAAGAAGGTGATTTTTTTCAGGTGCATCGCCTCGGTCAGCGAGAACGACACGCGCCCTTCCCACGTCAGCGCCAAACGCGTGGGCAGCTTGCCGCCTTCGACATGCTGCTTCACCTCGTCGGTATCAGCGGGTGACGCACATAACGCACCACGGATTTCGATTCGTCAGCCGCCTTCAACTCGCACTCCCGGTCCACGCTGAAGCCAGCGGGTGACTCTTGGGCTATCAGCCAGGAAGCCATCGCCGACTGCGGCGACATTTGCGTGTTGATCAACGTCAGGCTTAAGCCCGCGAACGACTTAATGAGCATCGTCACCACCTCATCCGCCTTGGCTTGGCTGCCAGCGTCCATCACCATCAATTTGGTAGCGGGGTCAATCCACACCAGCACCGACGACTCTTTGCTAAAGGCCATGGGCATCAAAGACATCTTCACGTCTTCTTTGATTTCCTTCATCTCCTTCTTGCCAGGCTTGCGGCCTTCGGTGGCCTCAATCACCGCGCTGCGCTCTTTGGCTTTGCGTGTGACGATAGAGCCGGGTACACCCTTGGTCTCGATCTTGAGCTTCAAAATACGCTGACCACTCACCGCCTCCACCAGCGGGCCATGCACTTCGCCACGCGGCTCGACCCAGCCAATGGCTTTTTCTTGGCTTGCGCCGCAAGGCACAAAACGCTCGGCGTCTAGCGCCTGTTCCATTTGCTCAAGGCTCGGGCTCCAGCCCTCGCCAATTCGATACACCATCACATTTTTAAACACGAGTCGCCTTTGCTTTTCGGCGATTGCCGAAATAAAAAAGCCAACCGCAAGAGTTGGCTTTGGGAGTTATGGTGATTTTAACGTGCGGCACTCGCACTAAATCAGTACGAGAATTAAACGAACCGGAGAACACGGATGAATACCACTTGCCTTCGAGCACTACTATGGCTTGTCTGTCTGCTAACGCAGATCTCAGCATTCGCCCAACAAGGCGACTGCGGCTTTATTCAAAACCCTGACCGCCAAGCCTATTGCCGCGCCATCAGTGGCGGTGGCTCTAACCACTGTGGGTTTATTCGTGATAGCGACATGCAAGCACGCTGCCGCGCCGAAACAGCTGGCAGTAGCAGCCAGTGCGGATTCATTCGTGACCAAGACATGCAGGCCGCCTGCCGTGCCAGCGCAGACCGCGCCAACACGTCATCATCTGGCAGCTCGGGCCAATGCGGGTTCATTCAAAACCCAGACAAGCAAGCCTATTGCCGCGCCACCACGGGCGGCAGCAGCAGTCAGTGTGGGTTTATTCGTGACAGCGACCTACAAGCCATGTGCCGCGCCGAAACGGGTGGCGGCAGCGGGCAATGCGGCTTTATTCGTGACCGCGACATGCAAGCGGCTTGTAGAGCGAAGACACGCTAACTGGGTAATACAAGCCACAAATGTAAAAACGCGCTACAAAGGCGCGTTTTTACATTTGGCGGAAGCGGTGTCTGCTCAATATTCGTTTCAACCAATGGGATTTCCACGGTGCAGTAGACAGCCCGGGCCTGATTTCTTCATAGGAGCAGAGCATGTCACCACCAAGTTTTCCCCTGAATTTAAAGCGCTGCAAAAAGTGAAATTCTCAGACTAAGAGCACAACTTCATCGTTCAGAGAAGGAGCGCGATATTCTAAAAAAGGCCGCTCGGTACTTTGCAAGGGAGCTCGAGTGAAGTACTGTTTCATCGATGAGCATCGACACGAATACAGAGTCGCAACAATGTGTCGGGTATTGAAGGTTGCGCGTGCAGGCTTCTATGCCTGACTAAACCAGCCAAACTCAAAACGTGCGATTCAAGACGAACGCCTACTTGAGCTGATCCGTGACTCATATGTGGCCAGTGGCGGCGTCTACGGTTCGCCGCGTGTGTTTGCTGATTTACGAGAAGCTGGCGAGACATGCGGCAAGCATCGCGTGGAGCGAATCATGCGTAACAACAAGATCAAGGCCGCTAAGGTGCCTAAGTTCCGCCTAGTCAAGGCCCTGAAAGATCACTTGAACTAATTTTTTCATTTCGAAAAAGCCAGTTTTAAGCGGTTTTTTACTTCTTTGACGAGCGACTTAAAGAAACCTTGCATGTGATCATGGTCACTTGAACCACCTAAACTTTTTCAAGAATCAAAGCAATCCCCTGTCCCACACCAATGCACATGGTGCACAAGGCGTAGCGTCCGCCCGTGGTGTGCAAACGGTTCATGGCTGTGGTCACCAAGCGTGCGCCAGAAGCACCCAAGGGGTGCCCCAATGCAATCGCCCCACCCCATGCGTTGACACGCGCGTCATCATCTTTCAAGCCCAGCATGCGCAGCACAGCGAGGCCTTGCGCGGCAAAGGCTTCGTTGAGTTCAATGACGTCGATTTGATCGAGCATCAATCCGGTTTGAGCCAACACTTTTTGGGTGGCAGGTGCAGGGCCAATGCCCATGACACGAGGAGCTACGCCAGCGGTGGCCATGCCCACCACGCGGGCTTTGGGTGTCAGGCCGTATTGCTTCACGCTCGCTTCGTTGGCCAACAACAAAGCGCAGGCACCGTCGTTCACGCCACTGGCATTGCCTGCTGTCACGCTGCCCTCGGGTCGCACCACACCTTTAAGTTTGGCCAAGGCTTCGAGGCTGGTGTCTCGTGGGTGTTCATCTTGACTGACCACCACGGCATCGGCTTTTTTCTGTGGGAGGGTGACCGGACAAATTTCGCGGGAAAAGTGGCCTGCCTGAATGGCAGCCAATGCATTGCGTTGGCTACGCAAAGCCATCTGATCCTGCGCCTCACGTTCGATTTTGTAATCGACCGCCACGTTCTCAGCGGTTTCGGGCATGCTGTCCACGCCGTATTGCGCTTTCATGAGCTTGTTGACAAAGCGCCAGCCAATGGTGGTGTCGTAAACCGCATTGTTGCGGCTGAAAGCACTCTCGGCTTTGGGCATGACAAATGGCGCGCGACTCATGCTCTCCACACCGCCCGCAATCATCAACGATGCTTCGCCAGACTTTATGGCGCGTGCTGCTGTGCCCACAGCGTCTAAGCCTGAACCGCACAAGCGGTTGATCGTTCCGCCTGGCACTTCCATGGGTAGGCCTGCCAACAGGGCAGCCATACGGGCCACGTTACGATTATCTTCGCCCGCTTGGTTGGCGCAACCATACAGCACATCGCCCACTTGCGACCAGTCAACACTGGGGTTGCGTTCCATCAAGGCCTTGATGGGCAACGCCGCCAAATCATCTGCACGCACGCTACTGAGTGCCCCACCATAACGACCAAAGGGGGTACGAATGGCGTCGCAAATATAGGCATGTGTCATGGCAATTCAGTCAAAAAAATTAATAAAGTTTGAACAGGCTGGTGGCTTCCAAGTCCAGCACTTCCACAGAAGTGGCGTTGTGTAACTGCCAGCGCCAACGCAAGATGCCAAGGCTGGGGTTGCTGTGTGAGACACGGCTCTCCAGCACGGTCACGCGCAAACGCAGCACATCACCGGGTCGCACCGGATGGGGCCACTTGATGTACGCCAAGCCAGGTGAGGCATACGACTCAGAACCTGCCAAAAATGCATCGGCGGCCAAACGCATGGCAATGCCACAGGTATGCCAGCCGCTGGCAATCAAACCAACGAACGGTCCGTTCGCAGCGGCCTCGGGGTCGGTGTGAAACCACTGCGGATCCCACTGCTTCGCAAAGTCCAACACCTCAGCCTCGCTCACCGCATAAGGGCCGGCATCCAGCACTTGGCCCGCTTGAAATTCAGCAAACTTCATGCACCACTCCTGTTATGAAACAGCACGTTGCAACCAAGGGCTGACACGGTAGCGCTCGCCACGGTAACAAGCGTCCAACGCACGCAACACGGCCACCACTCGGGGACGCCCCATACTCTCTAGCCAGTCAAACGGACCCGCAGGGTAATTCACGCCCAGCTTCATGGCGGCATTGGCTCCGTCGGGGGTACACACGCCTTGCAGCACCGCATCGGCGGCTTCGTTCACCAGCATGGCCAAGGTACGCGCCACCACCAAGCCCGGTGCATCGAACACCCGCACAGGCGCATAGCCCAAAGCGTGCAATACAGCAGTTGCAAGTTCTGATGCATCCTCACGGCCCACACAGGCAAACGCCAAGGCGCCACCTGCGACAGTGGGTAGTTCATCAAACACGGCCACGTCTTTCAAACACGCGTCTTGCGCCACTTGCCAAGCAGGTCGGCCATCGGTTTGGTGCAGCTGTAAACCCGCCACCTCCAAGCCAACCCAGTTGCTGCTGGTGGCGCGTGAGGCCGCTTTTCCGCCAAGGTTCTGGCTCAATGCGTTGGCCAAGGTGTCAGCCACGGCACCGCTGCCATGCACCACCCATTGCGCGGTCGCAGGCAACGCTGAGGCATGCGTCGCGGCTAGCGCAGGCGCGCCATCGGGATAACTGTAAAAACCTCGGCCCGTTTTACGTCCCAACAAACCGCTATCCACCAACTCACGTTGCACCAAGCTAGGTGTGAAGCGACGGTCAAAGAAATTGGCTTCAAACACGGACTGAGTGACTGAAAAATTGGTGTCATGACCAATGAGGTCCATCAACTCGCATGGCCCCATGCGAAAACCCACACCGCGCAACACAGCATCCAACTGCTCTGGACGCGCCGCCTGCTCTTGCAACAAGGCCAGGGTCTCGGCGTAAAAAGGACGTGCGATGCGGTTGACGATGAAGCCGGGCGTAGATCGGGCATGCACGGCTGTTTTGCCCCATGCACCCGCCAAGTCAAAAATGCTTTGGGCCACTGCGGCATCGGTTTGCAAACCAGACACCACCTCGACCAACTTCATCAGCGGCACGGGATTGAAAAAGTGCATGCCCACCATGCGTGCGGGATGCTTCAAACCATTGGCAATCGCTGTCACTGACAACGATGAGGTGTTGGTGGCCAAGATGCAATGCTCGCCCACCAAAGCTTCAAGCTCTTGAAACAAGCTGCGTTTGACAGCCAGGTTTTCCACAATCGCTTCGACCACCAAGCTCACATGAGCCGCATCGCTGAGTTGTGCCACTGGCGTGATACGTGCCAGCAGGGCTTGCACCCCCTCGGCAGTCATTTTTCCTTTGGTCACCAGCGCAGCCAAGCTATCGGCGAGTTTGTGTTTGGCTTGTGCGGCGGCTTCTGCACGGGTGTCGTACACCCACACGTTGTGGCCTGACTGCGCGGCCACTTGCGCAATGCCCATGCCCATGATGCCCGCGCCCACCACCAAAACGGAGACTTGGTTTAAGTTGTGTGTGCTCATCGAAAAATGTGAATTGGGACCCTTATTGGGGAATCCATTTAGCGGGACGTTTGCCCAAGAAAGCCGCAAATCCTTCGCGTGCTTCGTCTGTACCGCGCACCCGTGCAATGGTGCTGGCGGTGAGCTCACGCACTTGATCTGCGACAGGTGCCACGCTGAGTTGATCCATCAGCTGTTTGATTTCAATTTGCGCTTGTGGACCACCGGCGACCAGCTCGGCCACCACATGGTCCACTTCCACATCGAGTGCATCGGCACTCACCACACGTTGCACCATACCCATGCGCAAAGCAGTGGCTGCATCCACACGCGTGGTGGTCAATGCCAAATAACGTGCATTGCGTTTGCCCACCGCGTTCACCACATAGGGGCCAATCACGGCTGGCAAGATGCCAAATTTGGCTTCACTCACGGCAAAACTGGCGTTGTCAGCTACCACGGCCATGTCGCAAGCGCAGGTCAAACCCACGCCACCACCCAAGGCTGCGCCTTGCACACGGGCGACCGTAGGTTTGGGGCTGGTGGCAATGCGGTGCAACATGGCCGCAAAACGACGCGCATCAGCGGTATTCCATTCAAGAGAGGCCTCACTGGCGCGTTGCATCCATTGCAAGTCTGCGCCAGCGCTGAAGTGTTTGCCTTCGCCAGCAAGCACGATCACACGAACGGTGCCGTCTTGGCTGAGTTGTGTGAAAGCAGCGTCAAGCTCGCCAATCATCACCTCGTCAAACGCGTTGAACACCTGTGGGCGCGACATGGTAATTTGCGCCACACCTGCGCTACGCTGGCTGATGACTAGTGTTTGAAACGCTTTGCGCATCAATAGGTCTCCAAGTGCAAACGACCTTCTTGTTTGAGCGACTGACCGATGCTGTCCCAATTGAGACCCGCCTGCGTGGCAACGTCACGCAGCGCCAGCACGACGCCTTCTTCCATGCTCTTCAAACCACACACATAAATGTAGGTGTTCGAGTCTTTGAGCAAGGCCACCAGATCTGCACTGCGTTCGCGCAAGAGGTCTTGCACGTAGCGTTTGGTTTGGTTTGGTTCGCGTGAGAACGCAAAGTTGATGTCAATGAAATCTTTGGGTAACTTTTGCAGCGGGCCAAAGTACGGCAATTCTTTTTGCGTGCGTGCGCCGAAGAACAGCATGAGCTTGCCGCCTTCAAACTTTCCGCTTTGGCGCAATCGACGACGCCACTCGGTCATGCCACGCATCGGCGCGCTGCCGGTGCCCGTGCAAATCATCACGATGTTGGACTTGGGGTGGTTGGGCATCAAGAAGCTGCTGCCAAACGGGCCAATCACTTGCACGGTGTCGCCTGTTTTCAGGTCGCACAAATAGTTGGAGGCCACGCCTTGGACAGGCTTGCCATCGTGGTCTTGCACCACGCGCTTCACGGTGATGGACAGGTTGTTATAGCCAGGTCGCTCGCCATTGCGAGGGCTGGCGATGGAGTATTGACGTGCGTGGTGCGGCTTGCCCTTGTCGTCTTGACCCGGAGGCACGATGCCAATGGACTGACCTTCCAAGACGGGAAAGGGCATGCTGCCAAAATCCAGCACGATGTGATGAGTTTCGTTGGTTGTGCCCACTTCGTTCACTTGCACATTGCCCACTACTGTGGCAGCGATGGGAGCTTTGGGTCCATGCAAATTGGTGTAAGGGTGCGCCGCAGACCAAGGCGGCACAGTGGCACCAAAAGCTGCCGAATTGAACACATCGCCTTGCCCTGCTGCACCAACGTCCGATGGGGTTGACGCTTCGGCAACCGCTGCAATAACGGACGCAGCGTCAGCACCTAAAGCGACCAATTCGGTGTCGGACAACACAGCAGGCAAATCATCCCAAGACAATTGTTCTTCCACGGTGTAAGCCGCAGATTTGGGGCGCATGTGCCAGTTGTCAATCGAGCCTGTAGGGCACGGTGGCACACATGCCATGCAGAAATTGCACTTATCGGCAATCACCACATAGTTGCGGCTGTCATGCGTGATAGCACCCACCGGACAGGTGGCCTCGCATGTGTTGCACCGGATACAAATTTCCGGGTCAATCAAATGCTGGTTAAAAAGTTCGGCAGGTGCATTCATGGTATTTACGACTTATAAAAATCAGTTGAAACGAACGTAGTCAAAGTTCACTGGCTGGCGGTTGATGCCCATCACAGGAGGAGCAATCCAGTTGGCAAACTTGCCTGGCTCAACCACACGCCCCATTAAGCTGGCGACATAAGCACGGTCTTCGTTAGAAGGCAACCACTCACCCACTTTGGCCATCCACTGTTCATCGGTCACGACCTCGCCATCGGGCGTGATCTTAGCGCCCGACAAAGAGCCGATGTTGCGGTGGAAAGCTTTGTGAGGTGCCTTGAGTTTGAAAGGAATGCCCGCCTTTTCAATCACGCGGTTCCAACGGTCAATACCGCCTTTGGAGTCGGTGATGTAGTCGTCGCGCAGCACTTCGTTCAACGCGTTGAGCATGGGCACTTCTTTTTCAACCAGCTTACCGTCTTGGACCGACAAAATCTTGTAGCTGTTGCCCTTCAAGACATGGTCATCCTCACGCTTGCCTTCTTCGTAGCGACCTTTGAGGCCAGAGCTATAGAAGGTCGCGGCGTTAGACGATTCATCTGCACCGAACAGATCGATGGTCACTGAGAAGTGGAAATTGATGTAGCGTTGGATGGTAGGCAAGTCAATCACACCTGCAGCACGCAGCTTGCCCACGTCGTCGGTTTTGAGTTCATTCATCACATCCACCGTACGCTGGATGGTGCGGCTCACACCCGACTCGCCCACAAACATGTGATGCGCTTCTTCGGTCAGCATGAACTTAGTGGTGCGAGCCAATGGGTCAAACGCAGACTCAGCCAACGCACACAACTGGAACTTGCCGTCACGGTCGGTGAAGTAGGTGAACATGAAGAAGCTCAACCAATCGGGTGTTTTCTCATTGAACGCCTGCAAGATGCGGGGATTGTCTTCATTGCCGCTGTTGCGCTGCAGCAATGCATCGGCTTCTTCGCGGCCATCTTTACCGAAGTATTTGTGCAACAAGTACACCATGGCCCACAAGTGGCGACCTTCTTCCACGTTGATCTGAAACAGATTGCGTAAGTCATACATACTGGGCGCAGTGAGTCCCAAGTGGCGCTGCTGCTCCACCGATGCTGGCTCGGTGTCGCCTTGGGTCACGATGATGCGGCGCAGATTGGCGCGGTGTTCGCCAGGCACGTCTTGCCAAGCTTTTTCACCCTTGTGGTCACCGAAGTGAATCTTGCGGTCTTCTTCACCTGGGTTCAAGAAAACGCCCCAACGGTAGTCGCGCATCTTGACGTGGCCAAACTGAGCCCAGCCTTGTGGATCCACGCTCACGGCGGTACGCAGGTACACATCCATATCGGTGGAGCCTTCTGGGCCCATGTCGTCCCACCAGTTGATGAAGTTGGGCTGCCATTGCTCAAGCGCACGCTGCAAGGTGCGGTCTTCGCTCAGGTTCACGTTGTTAGGAATTTTTTCGCTGTAGTTGATACCGGACATAAGAGTCTCCAGAAATTAAAAGCAACGGTGGGGTCAAATTTAGGTTGCAGCAGGCACCACCGGGAAGCCTGCTGCACAACGTCAAAACATCAAACGCGGTTCAAATCGAACACTGACTTTTCGCCTTTGCCGTACACCTTCAAGGCGCCCTTTTCACCAACAGCATTGGGGCGGTTGAAGATCCAGTTTTGCCAAGCCGACAAGCGACCAAAGATGCGTGTTTCCATGCTTTCTTTTTGGCAGAAACGCAAGTTGGCTTCCAAGCCAGTCAAACTGTCAGGTGACATCGCGGCACGCTCTTCCACAGCCAAACGAATTTCGTCTGCCCAGTCGATGTCGTCTGGTGCGGCCGTGACCAAGCCCAATGCCATTGCTTTTTGTGCATCGAGCGATTGACCCACTACAGTGCGAGCGCCTTCGAGCGGACCCACTTCTTCGTAGAAGCGGCGTTGCAAACGCGACTGGTGGTTGACCATGGGGAAGAAGCCAAAGTTCATTTCGCTCAAGGCGATATGCGGCGCTTTTTCTGGGCTGTCTGGCAGGTCGAGCATGTAGGCACGGTCAGCCGCGAAAGCCAACTCAGCCAAAGTACCGACAAAGCAAGAGCCTTCGTCAATCAAAGCAAACAATGAACGCGATGTCACGTCCACGCGAGCCAAGGTGCGGCGCAACAAGCCAATGGTTTCGTTGACCAACCAGTGGTCTTGGTGCTGTGCCAAGATGTCATCGCTTTGCAAGGCGAGCTTGGCGTCACCTGCGGTCTTGAGCAACCATGTGCCAATGTCGAGTTCATTGGTGCGCAAATTCAAAATTGCGTCGTCCAACTCACGGGCCATTTGCAGCGGGTACCAGTTGGCACCTGCGGCCTGAATGGCAGCCACCGTGTCAGGCAAAGCAGCCTTGGGGGCATGTACGGTCAATGTAGCTGTGCGCTTGGCACGGTCAATGGCCACCTGCACGTATTCATAAGAGAGGGCGTCTGCACTGATCACACGCTTGAGCGGTGTCAATGCAACGCCTTGGCCAGCCGCGGCCGCGCCTGGACGCTTGCAATGGGCTGCGGCTTTGCTGGCACGTGCGTGCACGGCAGCAGCAAACTGGGCAGGCTTGGCAATTTCATCGACCAAGCGCCAGTCCACGGCTTTTTGACCACGCACACCTTCCACGCTGGTGCAAAAGAGGTCGGCATGGTCGTGGCGCACTTTGCGCTTGTCGGTCACGCGGGTCAGGCCACCGGTGCCTGGCAACACGCCGAGCAAAGGCACTTCAGGCAATGACACTGATGATGAGCGGTCATCCACCAACACGATTTCATCGCAAGCCAAAGCCATCTCGTAGCCGCCGCCTGCGCATGCGCCGTTGACGGCTGCGACAAACTTCAAACCGCTGTGGCGGCTACTGTCTTCAATGCCATTGCGCGTTTCATTGGTGAACTTACAGAAGTTCACTTTCCATGCATGGGTGGACACACCGAGCATGAAGATGTTGGCGCCTGAGCAGAAGATGCGGTCTTTCAAACTGGTCACCACCACGCTCTTGACTTCTGGGTGCTCAAAACGGATGCGGTTCAGTGCGTCATAAAACTCAATATCCACACCCAAGTCATAGCTGTTGAGCTTGAGTTTGTAGCCAGGGCGAATGCCGCCGTCTTCGTTGATGTTGAGTTGTAAGGTGGCGATCTCACCTTCGTACTTTACAGACCAGTGTTGGTACTGGCTCGGTTCCATCTGATAGTTGACCGTGGTGGGCTGACTCATGTCTCTGTCTCCAAGTTAAATCTGGCAAATTTGCGGCTGCATACATAGAGGTTGCACACCTCTTTGTTGCAGTATATTGCAATCATCCAAATAAAACATGCATTTTTATGCATTCAAGGGAAAACACTTAAACCACCAAAACCCACATGTTGAGGGCGGCAGTGCAGCAGACCGAATTGAGTTAGATGGGCAGATTTATCACTGCGCGCAGCCGAGCACGCAGAGTTTGGAAGCTTTCTTCTAGCGACTGGACGCTGGTATCAAAGGTCATGTCAGCCTTGGCATAAAACGGTGCACGACCTTCCAAAATCAACTTCAAGTCGTCAATCGCCTCTGCGCTCCCGGCCATCGGACGCATATCGCCTTGCGCAGCCACCCGCGACAAGTGATCTTCAGGCTTGGCCTGCAACCAAACGGTGTAGCAATGCGAGAGCATTTCATTCAATGTGGCCGAGTCAGACACCAAGCCACCCGGTGTGGCAATGATGACCTCTGGGTAAATCTGGATAGCCTCTTCCAAGGCCCGACGCTCGTAGCGGCGATAGGCGTTGGTACCATAGAGATTGTGAATTTCAGAGATGCTGCAGCCTGCAAACTTCTCGATCTCACGGCTCAATTCAATGAAGGCATAACCCAAGTCCTTGGCCAAGCGTTGCCCAAACGTGGTCTTGCCAGCCCCACGTAAACCAATGAGCGCAATGCGATTGGTCCTCGCCGCCTCTTGCGTGGTGCCAAACAACACTGACACCTGCTCGCGTACACGGCGCAAATCGGCTTCGCTGCGGGTGCTCAGCATTTCGCGCAGCAGCAACCACTCGGGCGAGCTGGTGGTCACGTCGCCGATCAACTCTGCCAAGGTGCATTGCAAAGCGCCTGCGACTTGCAAGAGCACCAAGATGGAGGCATTGCCTTCGCCATATTCCAAGCTGGCCAAGTGACGCTCAGACACATCGGCCGCCACGGCAACGGCCTTGCGTGTGAGTCCACGCCGCGCACGCAGCGCGCGAACACGCTCACCCAGCGCCGCCAAGAAAGGGTTCTTAACCTCAACCACCTCTGCCATGCATCTCTTCCAGTCGTTCAATCCTAGGACTAACCCTAGAACATGCAATATATTGCTAGACATGCGGTTTATCGCATGCTAGTCTTCGTACAAGCATAATAATTCATGTTGGAGCGTATGACAAGCACCCCCGTCTCAGCCGATGCCATGGCACAGGCCCAATCCCGTTTCAAAACGCGCCTAGCAGCAGTCACAGCGCAGATTCATGACCGTTCACTCGACCGCGCATTGGACGACTGGCTCAATGCCAACCTTGGCACGGACACCCCTACGTACCGCGAACTCAAACAGTCGTGCGAAGAAGGCGTCGCTCAAGGCTGGCTTTGCAAATACGAAGGCGGCGGCCTGCGCTATGGCCGCATTTTTAAACCTTCAGAAGACCTGTATGGTTTCTCCGTTGACGTCGTGGACATGGAAAACGTGGCAGGCCCACACCACATACACCCACAAGGCGAGATCGACCTCATCATGCCCATCGAAGGCGATGCCACTTTTGACGGCCGTCCTGGGGGCTGGCTGGTCTGCCCACCAGGCAGCGCGCACCGCCCCACTGTGGCTCAGGGCCGTGCCTTGGTTTTATATTTGTTGCCCAAGGGCGAAATTGAATTCACCAAATAAATATTCTTCGAACATAGAAAGCACCCCATGACCGAACTTCTCTCTAACTACGTCAGCGGCCAGTGGCTTAGCGGCAAAGGTCCAGGCACCGCGTTGCACGACCCCGTACTGGGCTCCGAACTTGTTCGCGTCGATGCATCTGGCCTTGACCTGGCCGCAGCCTTCGCCTTTGCACGGCACAACGGGGGAGCCGCATTGCGCGCCCTCACCTATGCACAACGCGCGGCCATGCTCGGCGCGGCAGCCAAAGTATTGCAAGCCAACCGCGACGCGTATTACGACATCTCCACCGCCAACAGTGGTACCGTGAAAAACGACACGGCTGTCGACGTGGACGGCGGCATCTACACCCTCAGCACCTACGCCAAGATGGGAGAGGGTTTGGGTGATGTTCATTTCATGCACGACGGCGAGCCCGCTCGCTTGGCCAAAGACCCGCTGTTTCAATCACAACACGTGCTCACACCCACGCGCGGCGTGGCGCTGTTTATCAATGCCTTCAACTTCCCGTCTTGGGGCTTGTGGGAAAAAGCAGCACCTGCACTCTTGTCAGGCGTACCCGTCATCGTCAAGCCCGCGACGACCACTGCATGGCTCACACAGCGCATGGTCAAAGACGTGGTCGATGCTGGCATCTTCCCCGCCGGTGCCATCTCTGTGATTTGCGGCAGCTCCGCAGGTCTGATGGACCAACTCGAACCGTTTGATGTAGTGTCGTTCACGGGGTCTGCAGACACCGCAGCCATCATTCGCTCACACCCTGCGGTGACAACGAAATCTGTGCGCGTGAACATCGAAGCCGACAGCGTCAACTCTGCTTTGCTCTTGCCTGGCGAAGCTGCAGGCAGCGAAGCCATTGATCTTCTAATCAAAGAAGTGACCCGCGAAATGACCGTCAAATCGGGCCAAAAATGCACCGCCATTCGCCGCGTGTTGGTGCCCGAAAGTTTGTATGACAGCGTGGCGCAAGCCCTGTCTGCACGCTTGGCCAAAACCACCGTGGGCAACCCACGCAACGAGACCGTGCGCATGGGCGCGGTGGTGAATCGTGAACAATTCAACGCTGTGCGCGATGGTTTGTCCTATTTGAAAGCCCAAGCCGCTGTGTTGCACGATGGCAGCACACACGCGTTGGTAGATGCGGACGCTGCTGTTGCCTGCTGCGTCGGCCCAACACTGCTGGGCACTCGCGACGCCGCAGGCAGCGATGCTGCCGACCGCGTGCACGACACTGAAGTGTTTGGCCCTGTCGCTACTTTGGTGCCCTACCGCACCACAGGCAATAGTCACGACCTTGACCACGCGCTGCAACTCATCCGTCGCGGCCAAGGCTCATTGGTGGCCTCTGTCTTCGGTAGTGATGCAACTGCATTGGGCAAAGCCATTCCCGAACTCACCGACAGTCACGGCCGCGTGCACGTCATCTCGCCCGATGTAGCCGCTATCCACACGGGCCATGGCAACGTGATGCCACAGTCACTGCACGGTGGCCCAGGTCGCGCTGGAGGTGGCGAAGAGTTGGGGGGCTTAAGAGCACTCAATTTCTACCACCGCCGAGCCGCCATACAAGCCAGTACTGCTGTGTTGACACAACTCAAATAACACCACACAGCATCGACTTGGAGGAGACAAAATGACAACCAACTACAACACCACCCAAGACGTCACAGCACCACCCGAGCAGTTCAACTTCGCGCAGTTTTTGCTCGAACGCAATGCCGACCATGCTGACCGCCCTGCCTTCATCGACGACCAAGGCACACTCACCTATGGTGACTTGTCAAAACGCGTGCGCAGCATGGCGGCTGGATTGCGAAGCTTGGGGCTGAAGCGCGAAGAGCGCGTGCTGTTACTGATGCACGACTGCAACGATTGGCCCGTGAGCTTTTTAGGCGCCATGTACGCAGGCCTCGTACCTGTAGCCGTGAACACCTTGCTCACCGCCGACGACTACGCCTTCATGCTGGAAAACTCACGCGCACAAGCGGTATTGGTGTCGGGGGCATTGCTGCCCACACTCACCTCGGCCATGATCAAGTCGGACAACGAGGTCAGTAAGGTCATCGTGTCCAAACCCGCGGCCCCCTTGCATCCTGCTGAAGTGGCGTTTGAAACCTTCCTGAAAGCCCACCAACCCATGGCTAAAGCAGCCGCAACCAAAGCAGATGATCCAGGCTTTTGGTTGTACTCATCGGGTTCAACAGGTCGCCCCAAAGGTACGGTGCATTCACATGCCAACCCCTACTGGACCTCCATGCTGTATGGCAAAGATGTTCTGAAGATCACTGAGCATGATGTGTGTTTCTCTGCGGCCAAGCTGTTCTTTGCATATGGCTTGGGCAACGGCCTGACCTTCCCCATGACCGTAGGCGCGTGCGCCATCCTCATGGCAGAGCGTCCCACACCAGACGCCACGTTCAAACGCATGACGGGTGGCGTGGGCGGCGTGAAACCCACCATCTTCTTTGGCGCCCCCACCGGCTTTGCTGGCATGTTGGCCAACCCCAATTTGCCAAGCAAAACAGACGTGGCGATGCGATTGGTCTCTTCTGCGGGCGAGGCATTGCCTGCTGAGTTAGGCGAGCGTTTCACGCAACATTTTGGCGTCAATATCGTGGACGGCATTGGCTCCACGGAGATGCTGCATATCTTTTTGTCGAACAAACCTGACGATGTGCGCTATGGCACCACCGGCTGGGCCGTGCCTGGCTATGAGATTGAGTTGCGCGGTGACGATGGCCATGACGTACCCGACGGCGAACCTGGGGACCTTTACATCAAGGGGCCCAGTGCAGCACTCATGTACTGGGGCAACCGTGAAAAAAGCCGTGAGACCTTTCAAGGCGGCTGGACCAAAAGCGGTGACAAATACGTGCGCAATGCCGATGGCACTTACACCTACGGCGGCCGCAGCGATGACATGCTAAAAGTCAGCGGCATTTACGTCAGCCCCTTCGAAGTTGAGGCCACAATCATTCAGCACCCCGCCGTGTTGGAAGCTGCTGTCATTGGAGTCAATGACAGCGAAGGCTTGACCAAAACCAAAGCTTTTGTGGTGCTCAAAGATGGCGCCACGGTGAGTGACGAAGAGCTGAAAGCCTTCGTCAAAGACAAGCTCGCGCCTTACAAATATCCACGCTTGATTGAGTTTCTGAACGAGCTGCCCAAAACTGCCACCGGCAAAATTCAGCGCTTCAAGCTGCGCGCCCAAGAAGCACAAGGCTGATGACCACTTCGTTCGTCCACATCGATTGGCAGGGGCGTTCGGTACGCATTGAGCATCAATGGCTCAACGCGCACTTACGCGAAGCGCCGCTGATGGTTTTTTTGCATGAAGGCTTGGGCTCGCTCGCCATGTGGCGCGACTACCCCCAGCAGTTGTGCGATGCACTCGGTGTGCGCGGCTTCGTGTACTCGCGTCCGGGCTACGGCCAGTCCACGCCAAGGGATGCAGACGAGCACTGGGCCCCCGACTTCATGCACCGCCAGGCTCATGAGGTCTTGCCCGCGTTACTCAAGGCCTTGAATGTGCAAGAAGCACCTTGGCTGTTTGGTCACAGCGATGGCGGCTCGATAGCGCTGCTGTACGCAACGCGTCACGCCACCGCTGGTGTGATCGTGTTGGCACCCCACATCAAGGTGGAAGACATATCAGTCAAAAGCATAGCAACAGCCAAAGAGACCTATGAAAACACCGATTTACGTCAGCGCCTATCTCGCTACCATCTCGATGTTGACTCTGCATTTTGGGGATGGAATCGTATTTGGTTAGCCCCAGAATTTCGTAACTGGTCAATCGAACACGAACTCTCTTCCATCACCTGCCCTGTCTTGGCAATTCAGGGCATCCATGACGAATATGGAACGCTGGCACAAATACGCGACATTCAACGGCATGTGCCACAGACACAACTGCTCGAACTTGAAAATTGTGGTCACTCACCCCACCGAGATCAGGCACCCACCCTCACCCAAACGTGCATGGCCTTTTTCAACACACATCTTTCACTCACCCCGCAAACTTAAAAACACACTGGAGACAACCATGAAAAAAAGAAACGTTCTGATTTCTGCCGCCGCACTGGCACTGATGGCAACCACCAATGCCACTTGGGCACAAGCACAACCCAAACTCAAAGTCGGATTCATGCTGCCCGCCACTGGTACGTTTGCATCACTGGGTACGGCCATCGACAACGGATTCCGTTTGTACGTGGCTGAGCAAGGCGGCAAGATTGCTGGCCGTGAAGTGGAATATGTGCGTGTAGATGACGAAAGCGATCCATCCAAAGCCACGGACAACGTGAACAAACTCATCAAACGCGACAACGTCGACGTCATCGTGGGCACCGTGCACAGCGGCGTGGCCATGGCCATGGCCAAGGCTGCAAAAGAATCTGGCACTTTATTGATCGTGCCAAACGCAGGTGCTGCCGCCGTCACAGGCCCCATGTGCGCGCCCAACATCTTCCGATCTAGCTTTAGCAACTGGCAACCGGGGTACGCCATGGGCGAAGTCGCTGCCAAAAAAGGCCATAAAAAAATCGTCACCATCACTTGGAAATATGCGGCCGGTGACGAAGCTGTCAAAGGCTTCAAAGACGGCTTTGAAAAGAGCGGCGGATCTGTGGTGAAAGAGCTCAGCCTACCCTTCCCCAACGTGGAGTTCCAAGCGCTGTTGACCGAAATTGCAGCCGCCAAACCAGATGCCGTGTTCACCTTCTTTGCAGGTGGCGGTGCTGTGAAATTTGTCAAAGATTACTCAGCAGCAGGCCTAAAGAAAACCATTCCCTTATACGGCTCAGGCTTCTTGACAGACGGAACCCTCGAAGCACAAGGCGCCGATGCCGATGGTTTGTTGACCACCCTGCACTACGCCGACAACCTCAACACCAAGCGTGACCAAAGCTTCCGCTTGGCCTATGCCAAAACCTACAAACTCCAACCTGACGTCTATGCCGTACAAGGCTATGACGCAGGCCAAATGTTGGGCATTGGTTTGAACGCCACCAAAGGTGACGCGAAAAACATCCAAGGTTTTGCGCAAGCCGTGCGTTCTGCCAAGATCGACAGCCCACGCGGACCATTCACCATCTCAAAGAGCCATAACCCCGTGCAAGACATTTACTTGCGCAAAGTGGTGGGCAAAGAAAACGTGGTGGAAGGCATTGCCTCTAAAGCTTTGGCTGACCCAGGCCTAGGCTGCAAGATGTAAGCAGACCCGTTAATGGACTTTGCTACTTTTCTCATCCAGTGTCTCAACGCAGTCCAATACGGACTGCTGTTGTTCCTGGTCGCTTCCGGCCTAACCCTGATCTTCGGAATCATGGGCGTCATCAACTTGGCGCACGGCAGCTTCTACATGATCGGGGCCTACATGGCCTATGCCCTAGCACCCGCTGTGTCGGCCAGCTTAGGGGGTGAGTTTTTCAGCACCCTTGCTGTCGGTCTGGTGCTGTCGGTCATCCTCGGCTATGTGCTGGAGTGGGCTTTCTTTAGCTACCTTTACGAGCGCGAGCATTTGCAACAAGTGCTCATGACCTACGGCTTGATCTTGGTCTTTGAAGAATTGCGCAGCATGCTCGTAGGTGACGATGTGCATGGCGTCACAGTGCCTGAATGGCTCAATGGGGCCTTCGCTCTGAATGAGGTGATGACTTACCCCGTCTATCGCCTCTTCATGAGTGGCGTATGTTTGCTGCTGGCTGTGGCCATGTGGTTTGTGTTCACGCGCACGCGCCTTGGCATGATGATTCGCGCTGGCACCTCCAACCGCGAAATGGTGCAAAGCCTCGGCATCGACATCACCTTGCTCTACCGCATCGTGTTTGCCATTGGCGTGGCACTGGCCGTGTTCGCCGGAATGATCGCAGCGCCTGTGTCGAGCGTTTATCCCGGCATGGGCAACTCGGTGCTCATCATCTGTTTTGTGGTGGTGGTGATTGGTGGCATTGGCTCCATCAAAGGCGCGCTGTTAGCCGCGTTGTTGATTGGCTTGGCCGACACCTTTGGCAAAGTACTACTGCCCCAAGCAGCAGGCGTGCTGGTGTATGTGCTGATGGCGCTCATCTTGCTGTGGCGCCCAAATGGTTTATTCAAGGACTGAGATTCAACTCATGCGCTATCCCTCTTCGTTTGTCCTTGCTGTGTTTGGTTTGCTTGCCTTGTGGCCCATGGTCACAGGCTCTTATGGCACCGACTTGGTGGCCAAGATCATGATCTACGCCCTGCTGGCTTTGAGCCTTGAGCTCTTGGTGGGCAGCACTGGCTTGGTGTGTTTTGGTCAAGCAGCGTTTTTTGGCATTGGTGCGTATGTCGCTGTGCTGCTCTCACCCACCGATGGCAGCACGCCTTCGCTATGGCTGTCGTTGCTCAGTGCGATTGTCTTTGCTGCGGCCTATGCCTTAGCAGTGGGTGCGCTGTCTCTGCGCACGCAAGGTGTTTACTTCATCATGGTCACGCTGGCCTTTTCGCAAATGGCCTATTACGTGGTGCATGACACGCCACTGGGCGGTGGCACCGACGGCATTTATCTGTCCGTCAAACCCACGTGGGGCTGGGTCGATTTAGACAAACCCACACACATGTACGGCATGATTTGGCTAAGCCTGCTGCTGGGATTTTTGTTTCTGTCACAACTGCTACGCTCACCGTTTGGCAGAGCCATTTCAGGTATTCGCGTGAATGAACAGCGGATGAAAGCCACTGGCTTCTCTGTCTACCCCTACAAACTGGCAGCCTTCACTTTGTCAGGTGCAGTTGCAGGTTGGGCAGGTTATTTGTTCGCCATCAAAGACGGTTTCGTCAATCCTGAATTGCTCAGTTGGCACCTCAGTGGATCTGTGTTGGTGATGATTATTTTGGGCGGCTTAGGCCACATGCGTGGCGCATTGCTTGGCGCATTTGCATTTGCCTTATTGCAAGAATTGTTTCAATCCGAAGCAGTGTTTGGCAGCTACGCCAAACACTGGCATTTGGGCTTGGGTCTGACCATCATGGCGTGTGTCGCCTTCATGCCGCATGGTTTGGTGGCTCTGCCTGCACAACTGCGTGAAAGGCTTTCAGGCAGCAGTGGGGCCAAAGCATCGCCCGCCACACTGGAGGAGAACGCATGACCAGCGACGTTCTCTTACGCGGCATCAAACTCACCCGTCGCTGGGGTGGTTTGGTGGCAGTCAACGATGTGTCGATTTCGCTCACACGCGGCAGCGTCCACGCAGTCATTGGCACCAATGGCGCGGGTAAATCCACGCTGATCAATTTACTCTCCGGCGAGTTCCCGCCTTCATCTGGTCAAGTTGAATTGCTCGGCCAAGATGTGTCGCACTGGTCGCAATCGCGCCGTGCGCGAGCAGGCTTGGGTCGCAGCTACCAACGCAACACCATCTTCCCCAGCTTCACAGTGTTAGAAAACTGTCGCCTCTCTGCACAGGCCCAGCACCAACAAGCTTGGTCGTTTTGGCGCAATGCCGAGGCAGAAGCCACCACCCGCTGCATTGCACACGAGGTTGCCACCCGCGTCGGCTTGGGCGATGCGCTCGATCGTCAAGCAGGGTTTCTAAGCCATGGCCAAAAGCGTCAACTTGAAATTGCCATGTGCTTGGCCACTGCACCGCAAGTGCTGTTGCTGGACGAACCTCTGGCAGGCATGGGCGCGGAAGAAACCGAGCGAATGCTCACTCTGCTGCAAGAGCTCAAGCAAGACCATGCTATTTTGTTGGTCGAGCACGATATGGATGCGGTGTTTCGCATTGCCGACCTCATCACGGTAATGGTCAACGGCATGGTAATTGCCACCGGCACACCCGACGAAGTGCGCAACAACCCCGACGTGCGCACCGCTTACTTGGGAGACCACTGATGTCTGTCAACTCTGAAATCATTTTGCAAGCCCAAGACATTCACGCGTGGTATGACAGCAGCCATGTGTTGCACGGCGTGACCCTCGATATTCGCAAAGGCGAAACCGTGGGTCTGCTGGGGCGCAACGGCATGGGCAAAAGCACACTCATTCGCAGCTTGTTGGGTCATGTGCAACAACGCGACGGCCACATCAGTTTATTTGGCCACGACATTTCCAAGGCACGTCCGCACGAAGTGTCCCGCCAAGGCGTGGCTTATGTCCCCGAAGGTCGCGGCGTGTTTGGCAACCTGACCGTGCGCGAAAATTTGGTCATGGCTTCGCGCCCAGGCCGTGATGACCGCAACGACTGGACGCTTCAACGCGTGCTGCACACCTTCCCTCGTTTGGCTGAGCGATTGACCAATTTGGGCAGCCAACTGTCGGGCGGCGAACAGCAAATGCTCTCCATCGGACGCGCCTTGATGACGCACCCAGACCTCATCATCTTGGACGAAGCCACCGAAGGTTTGGCCCCGCTCATCGTCACCGAAATTTGGCGCGTGATTGACGATATCAAGGCCAGCGGCATGGCTGTGCTGATCGTCGACCGCGATTGGCACAAAGTGCTGTCACGCAGCAACCGTGCTTTGGTTTTACAAAAAGGTTTGGTGGTGCTGCACGGCGATGCCCAAGACTTGTTGCAAGACCCCGATCTACCCAATTATCTAGGCGTGTGATTTGACATGAAAGCGATTTTCATCGACGGCCACGGCGGTAACGAAGTGGTGCAAGTGGGCGAGCGCCCCATGCCCCAAAGGCAGGCAGGCGAAGTATTGCTTCGCATGCAAGCGAGCACGCTCAACCAAGTCGACCTTTACATGCGCAACAGCGGTGTGGGCATTACCCACCAGTTGCCACAAACCATGGGTATCGAGGGCTTTGGGCATGTCGCCGAGTGCGATGCTGATAGCGGATTCAAGGTGGGTGATGCGGTGGTGGTTCACCCCAGCATCAGCTGCGGTCAATGTGAGTTTTGCCAGCGCGGTGATGATGTGCTGTGCACCCGCATTTCCTTCATCGGCGAACACCGCGATGGCGCGTGGTCAGAGTACCTCGCCGTGCCTGCACGCAACGTGTTGCGCGCGCCGAGCTACCTCACAGCCGTCGAAGCTGCCTCCTTGGCGGTGACGCACCTTACTGCATGGCGCATGCTTGTCACACAAGGACAACTCAAAACAGGACAAACCGTGCTGGTGTTTGGCATTGGTGGCGGCGTGTCTGTGGCAGCCTTGCAATTGGCCAAGGCCATGGGTGCAAGCGTTATCGTCACATCACGCCATACACACAAGCTTGAACGCGCCAGAGACATGGGTGCCGAGCTAGGCATTCATACTCCCACCGAAGACGTGGTGAAAAGCGTCATGGCCTTCACCGGAAAACGTGGCGTAGACTTGGTGATTGAAAACGTCGGCGAAGCCGTGTGGGGTGACGCCATGAAGTCGCTCGTGCGCGGTGGTCGTTTGGTGACCTGTGGCGCAACTAGCGGAGATCAACCACGAGCCGACTTACGCCGCATCTTCATTCGTCAACTACAAATTTTTGGTTCTACCTTGGGCAACTTGCGAGAGTTCAAAGACTTGTTGGTATTTTGTGAGCAACACCAAATTCGCCCCGTGATTGACCGTGTGTTCCCCATGGACCAAGTACACGGAGCTTTGGATGCGATGTCGCGTGCTGAGCAGTTTGGAAAGATGTGCTTGGATTTGAGCAGTAAAACGACGCATACCGTGCTGAATTAGGCTCAATCAGTCTTGATCCGCCCTAACATAGCTCGGAAATAAAAACGCCCTAGAGACCCCAAAGGTCGCTAGGTAGGAAATTTGATTGTCATTAAATTTCAACTTAAAGAAAAAGAGGAAGACACATTTTGTGCCTTCCTCAACCTATTCAAACCAAAAATCAAACTTTACAAAGGTTTGATGAATGTAAAGCGTAGAGTGTTGCCTTTCAAATCATTGGTTGATGATTCGGTGTAGTAAGCAGCCTTCATCATCATGCCTAACGATTGAAGTGGCGTGCTGTACTCCATACCAATACCCGTCTTACCTGCACGATTAGTAGTGGATGTAGGACCCGAATCATCTGAGAGTTGCTTCTGCTGGTAGCCGACAACGCCCAGTGTGTAGCCACCAAAATTCTTGCCCAAGCCCCATTCAGTTGTGAATCCGTCACCTGCTTTGTAGCCTGAGCGTGGCCCGGAACTAATGGAACCATTCGTCTCGTATCGATTCAACACGGATAGGCTCCAAGTTTTTTTGTCATCAAAGTGGTAAACGCCGCCAAAGGTGTACATATTTGACTTAAAGCCTTTACCAACGCTGGCATCATTTGTACCGTCGTAGTGTCCCGAATCGACCCAAACACCAGCGGCACCAACTGCATCCCAGTTGCTACCATGCCAAGAAAGAATTAACGGTCCAACATATACATCACCAACACCACGATCGCTGTTACTGGCGTGTCCAATGCCTGTCAAACTTGCTTTAATTTCTCCGTACACGGGAACAATAACCTCTGCGCCGTAATCGGCACCAAGCACTTTTGTATTTGAAATCCAGGCAAAACGGTTTGCGAGAACAGTAACTTTCACACTGTTGTTACCTGGCGCACCTTGCAGACTATTTGCCTTGTAGTTGACCAAGTAGCCAAGATAGTAGGTGCCAGGTGGCGGCGCACTTGCTGCCGCAACGCCCTCGGCTCCTGGGGCATAGTGACCGCCCGCCCAAGCAAAGCTTGAAGTAAGTGCTACAGCACCAAGCATGGATTTCAGTAATGGTTTCATTTTTGTCATTTAAATCTCCTGTGTTTTCTTTGGTAGAGGGTTATTCAGATACATCGCATCAGAATGGGTACTGCTGAACATGTGGCTCAATGGTCAACCACTTAAGTTCAGTGAATTCGTCAATCACAGCGCGGCCATCAAAGCGACCGTAACCACTGCCTTTAGTTCCACCGTAAGGCGCTTGAGCTTCGTTTTGAACGGTGGCCCCGTTCACATGGACGGAGCCATACTCAAGTTCCATGGCAACAGCAAGTGCGCGAGTCACATCGCGACCGAATACGCCCGACGACAATCCATATGCGCTGTCATTTGCGACTTCAATTGCTTCATCTGTGGACTTGATGCGAACGACGACGGTGATAGGACCGAAAGTTTCTTCGTCATAAATTTGCATGCTTGAATTCACATGATCCAAAATCGTTGCGGGCATCACTGCACCATCGGCTACACCGCCACAAACAATCTTGGCACCTTTTTTCAAAGCGTCAGCAATCATGTCATTGATACGCGCGCCTGAAGATGGATTAATCATTGGGCCAATGATGCAACCTGGGTTAGCTGATGGATCGGCCATCTGCAACTCCTTCGCCCTTGCAGCGAATTTGGCAACAAACTCATCTGCAACTTTTTCGTCAACGATCAAACGTTCTGTCGACATACAGATTTGACCTTGATACAAGAATGAACCAAAGACGGCAGCCTTCACGGCTTCATCCACATTAGCGTCATCTAAAATGAGTAATGGCGACTTGCCGCCTAATTCCAACAAACAACGCTTGACATGCTTTGCCGCTTTTTCAGCAATGATTCGACCAACGCGTGTTGAACCAGTGAAGTTGATACGACGAATAGCTTTATGCGCAATCAATACATCAACAACGTCAGGCGCTGTTTCAGGTGAGTTGCTGAGGTAGTTCAAAACACCAGGCGGGAATCCAGCTTCAACCAACGCCTCTGCAACCAATGCATGTGTTTTCGGACTAACCTCTGATCCTCGAAATACGACGGTGTTGCCACAAACAATTGGATATGCAATTGCACGAGCAGCTAAGACAACGGTTCCATTCCAAGGCACGATGCTCAAAATGACGCCCACGGGTTGACGAAGAGTCATTGATAAAGCACCAGGCTTATCTGTAGGGATCGTCTCGCCTTGAATCTGTGTCGCGAGTGCGGCAGCTTCACGGAATACGTTTGCAGCAAGATGCACGTTAAAGCCTGCCCACAAAGCTGAAGCTCCCACCTCAGCCGCCATCACCTCAATAAATTGAGGTGTTTTGGACTCAAGAATGTCAGCCGCTTTCAACAGCAAACGACGACGCTCACTCGGAGCAGATCGCTTCCAAGACTTGAATGCTTCATGTGATGAAACAGCCGCTAAATCAGCGTCAACAACGCCTGCTGCTGCAGATTGTGTGACCAATTGCTTGGTGACTGGGTGGTGACGTTCAAATTTAGCGCCTTTGTTGGCATCGATCCATTTGTTATCGATAAGAATTTGCGATTGCAATGACATGGGAATATTTCCTTTGATTGATTGAAAAAATTGGTTAATAAAACTGAGCATTGATACTTCAAGAGTTCTTAGTAAGAATGTCGGCCATACGTTCGCCAATCAATGCACAGGTAGCCATAGTTGCAACAGAAGCGATCCTCGGCATGATTGAGCTATCAGCAATACGAAGACCTTGAATTCCGTTCACACGCAAGTTCGAATCAACTACGGCCTCACTGTCATTACCCATTCGACAGGCACCTGCTTGATGGAAATACGTTGTTGCGCCATTTCGAACGAAATCTTCCATCGCCTTGCCAGTCAACTTTTTACCTGGAGCAACTTCACGCTTCACAAAGTCTTTCATAGCTGCGGAATTGCCGATTTCACGACTGACTTCAATACCGTAGGCAAGTGCTTTGACGTCGTCGGGATGGCTAAGGAAACGTGCATCAACAATGGGACGATCTTTTGCATCTGATGAGCGCAAACGGATCTCACCACGACTCTTTGGTGCAACTAGACCTGCACAGATCGCCCAGCTTGTTCCAGGAGGGGCATATTGTTTTCCGACAACATCACTGGCGTATGGCAATTCAATCTGCACCAAGTTCACATCAGGTGAAGCGAGACCGGCGCGGCTCTTCAAGAACCCTGCAGCGTTCGCGGCGCTATTGCGATGTGGAACGTGTTCTTTTGGTTCCCAGATACATCCACCGTGCAATATGTGATCTTGAAAATTCTTACCAACTTCTTTTGAATGAACGACAGTTTTGATTCCGTGCTCCTTCAACTGCTTTTCATCCCCAATACCACTAAGCATCAAAAGCTTAGGTGTATTGATACCGCCTGCACTGACGATCACTTCTGTATTTGCACCAATCATGCTCTGCACGCCTGCACGCGTTATGCGAACACCTGTTACCTTAGTTCCACTCAACTCCAAACGATCAACGTGAGTGTTTACAACCACAGTCACATTTGGATTCGCAAGCACTGGATACAGATATGAACGAGCCATGCTTTGACGACGACCGTCACGAATGATTTGGTTCATCAATGCAAAACCAATTCCACCCTCTTCACGCTTGCCGTTTTGGTCATCAAACACGGGGTATCCAAGAGATTTGGCAGCCGACAACATGGCTGGGGCAGCAGGATGGGGATTAAATGCTGGCTGACACCAGACTGGGCCGTTCTTGCCGCGATAGCGCTCACTTGGAGCACCTTGCCAGCTTTCCATACGACGATAAATTTCAAGACCAGATTCGTAGCCCCAAGCCTTATCGCCACTGGCCTTAGCCCAGAATTCCAAATCCTCCTTGAAAGGACGAGCCCAGATTGTTGCGTTGATACTGCTACCCCCGCCTACGACCTTACCCATGTGCTCAGGAATAGCGCGGTTGTTCGTACTCGCCGATGCAATTGCGACATCACCCCAATCACGCTCTGACCCAAGGTTTGTAAACCAAACACTTGGGTCCATCACTGATGGTGCAGTATCCCAATCACCAGCTTCAATCATCAAAATCGATGCATTCTTTCGTAATGCCAAACGACCAACCAAGGCGCAAGCAGCAGAGCCCGTTCCAACTACAACATAGTCATAAGAAGCTTTTAGATTTTTTGTACGTTCATTTTGATTGGCACGCATGGCATCTAGTTCATCGGCTAGCGCAGATAACCCCATAGTTGCCATACCGGTAGCGGCTGCTGCACGAATAAAACTTCTTCGATCAAAACGACCTGCTATCAATCGTCGTTCTAAATTTTCAAGTAATGAATCTTGGGCTGCTGAATTTGTCTCAATGTGATATTTCATTTTCTCAATCCCGTTGTGGTTGAAGGTTCTGTCTCTTGTTTAGCGACCGCTTGAACAAGTTACGAAACGAACTTTATGTGTCCTGTCAACCAACAAAAACATCGGGAATTCCCTTGCCATTTTTTGTTCTATTTCGGAACAAAAATAAGAATGAAAGAAATTAAAGCAGGATGAAACGATCAAAAAAAAGCCTCACAGAATCTTCTGCGAGGCCTACCGCGATTAAATTAGTCGCTACGTCAACTGTTGGATTTCCAAGCAGAAATATCGATTGATAGCTCTTGTATACGCCGATAAATCAACCCCCTTGACACCTTCAATCTCTTAGCAACTTTTGAGATATTTCCTTTGTATTCAAGCAAATATTTTTTGATCAGTTCTGCATCTGAATCGCGGAAACTTTCTAGCTCACGACTACTCTCGTTATCAAAAACCTCTCGACATAAAACAGCAGCATTTGGCAAATCATCAATAACATCCTTGAGCCTACTATCTTCGACCTCAAATTTTTTGTGCAGTGATTTTTCAGAGGCTAATGAATCACAAAAATTAGCACACATGTACACCGAAAACCCGTTCACTAAACGCTGTAAGACTGAATCTTTTCCAATCATTCCGAGTAGGTCAGTAAAGTTCAAGTCGAAAATTTCATCGACTTTTATTTTTGTTGAACTACATTCGAATGGAATTTTCAAAAGGTTGTTTGCAACGGAATTGACCCATTGAACATAACCATCTTGGTCAACTCCCATGATGCCAACCATTGGAGAATTCAGCAGACCATGAAGGAACTGAAATTTGAGGAGAATCGTGTCTCTAGCCTGAGAAACAAGTAAACGATTTTCGATAGAGGAAGCATATGCACCAACCACCGATGCAGGATCAAACGAGAACGGTGCTTTCTCACTTGAAATATCTAGTATTCCAGCAAGTTTTCCGTCTATACCCCGAATGGGAGCTGCAACACAAAACATTTCTTTGACGCTGTCAAAGTAATGCTCTGCCCCAAGCACACATGCTTGCATGCCAGTACGTGCAACCAGTCCCGGCGCTGTAGTTCCCACAAAATCCTCAGCAAGGCTGATGCCAACTCGATGAGCCACAGGAATAATTTTTTGGTCAGTTTTACTGGAGGGTGTGAGACCGATCAGAACCCCTGTGGGATCTGTAAGCACAACAGAACAACTGGATGAACTGGTGACAGGCAATAAATTAACCTGCTCAAGCAACCAAGCTTCGTGTAACGCCCGATTCTTTTGAATCGACAACTGACTTCGACTTGCTGATACAGGTTGAAACTCAACACGGCTGCTGGGCAACGCACCAGTACGATAGCAGCGCATCCATGATTGAAAAATCTGCTCTGATACCGTGCCCGTAGGAAGTACTCCTTCTTCGAAGTATTTCGACTTTGCCAGAGCGACTCTATCGTTGCGCGAGTTTGAGAATAACGATAGCAATTCATACCCCCAGTGCGTCTAAATGCACGTGAAATTAGTTTCGATAGAAGGAATTTACTATCTAGCCTAATTGCACGCGCTAACGTATTTCATTAAGTAGCGTCAGGTTGCTGCATTGGAGCTGCATTTTTAAATGCATCGAGTTGCATACACGCAGCCTCCACAGCAGCGATCAGCGGCCATTGCGTCAAGTCCACTTTAAAACGGCGTGCACTTTCAACCTGTGGTACCAAGTACACATCTGCCAAAGTAGGTGTATCGCCGTAGCTAAAGGCTCCCCGTTTTTTATCTGCAGCAAGAATTGCTTCGTAGGCATTGAAGCCATCTTTAATCCACGTGGCACACCATGCGTTAACCGCATCTTCATCGGCGCCTAACTCGTTGCGCAAATACTGCAAGATGCGTCGGTTGTTGATGGGGTGTATGTCGCAGCCAACTAAAGCAGCCAGGGCACGAACGTGTACACGACCGCTTGCGTTGGCAGGTAGAAGCGCAGGCGTTGGATAAGCCTCTTCCAACCACTCGATGATGGCGGGTGACTGGATCAACACCTGATCACCGGTATCAAGCGCGGGCACAAATCCTTGGGGGTGAATGGCTTTGAAGGTCTCTTTCAAGTGCTCTTCGGTTCGCATATCCACAGCAACGTAATCGGTGACGATACCTTTGAGGTTCAAAGCAATTCGCAAACGATGCGATGTACCGCTACGAAAAAAACTATAAAGTTTCATGGCCTTATTCCGCAGCACCAATACTCAATGCCACTTCGGCCACACCTGCCACACGACCTGTGATCTTGTCACCAGGTACCACAGCACCTACACCTTCAGGGGTACCTGTGTAAATCAAGTCACCTGGTTGCAAATGGTAGAACAATGACAAATCAGCAATGATTTCACGTACATCCCAAATCAGCTTATTCACATCAGAAGACTGTTTGGTTTCACCATTCACCTCTAGTGCAATCGACCCGTGATCTATGATTTGACCTTCCATTGGGACGATTTCGGTACACACAGATGAATGCTCGACGTCTTTACCTAAGTCCCATGGACGGCCTTTGTCACGAGCCAGCAGCTGCAAATCACGACGGGTCATATCTAAGCCAGCAGCGTAGCCATAAATCACTTCATGCGCTTTGTCATGACTGACACGGAAACCAGACTTGCCGATAGCGACGACCATCTCCATTTCAAAGTGGTAGTTTTGAGTCTCGGGTGGGTAGGTCACGGTTGACCCACTAGCCAGCAAGGTTTGTGGCGCTTTGGTGAAGTAAAAGGGACGTTCAACACTTTTATCCACTGGCTTGCCCATTTCCACAGCATGGGCGTGATAGTTACGCCCCACAAAGAACAAGCGGTTAATTGGGAATCGCTCGGTCTTGCCTTGAATAGCAAGTGATTGAACGACAGGAGGTGCGAAAAGATATGAAGTCATTGTTTTTCCAGATGATGAAGTAAATGGTTACCCACGGTTCTCAAACACACCAAGTTTTCGGTGCAGCGGAGATTCGTCGGCGATAAAGATGAAAGTAGGTTTCTTGACATCCAGGTTTTTAAGCGTGACTGCTTCGTAACCAGGAGCACAGCAAGTGTCAGCTTCAGCCAAGCTGAAGGTTGAATCAACGATCTTGGCTTCTACTGCGCCTTCGATGACATGAAATACCTGAGCGGGAGAGCGTGCAGGCAAACGCAAGGTTTGGCCGGGTCGTAACATCAATGCGTAAAAGCCTAATATGTTTTCTGCGTCATTTCCGGTTTCAGGATTGACGTAAGTGACTTGAATTGATTCCTGTGTAGGATGGTCATGAGCCATCGACTCCAAGGCTGTCTTCGCGTCTGTCCATGCATAGCGCAGCATGGGGTAGGCCTTCTTGCTACGTTCAAACACATGCGTGGGCACCACACCGCCACGCGCATATTGTTTATCACCAAGACCTGGCACTACGGTTTGACGATCCCCATTGATGTGATAGCTGGCTTCCATGTAATAGACCAAAGGCAAGTCGAGCACATCGAGCCAAATGACAGGTTCTGTGCCATCGTGACCATGCTCATGCCACAAGCCAGTAGGCGTCAGGATCAAATCACCACGACTCATGGGGCACTTCTCGCCATCCACTGTGGTGTATGCACCCTCGCCTTCCACAATCATGCGTACGGCATTTGGGGTGTGACGATGGCTAGGCGCCCATTCACCCGGCATCAATAGTTGCATACCCAAATACATTGCAGCACTTGCTTGCATTTTTTCTAAACCGTGACCGGGGTTGGCCAATACCAACACACGACGCTCAGCTTTTTCAATTGGCGTGAGTTCGCCCGCTTTCAACAAGAGTGGCTTGATAGTTTTATAGGGCCAGTGAGTTGGTTTGGTTTGCCGAGTTGGAATCTTGGGCGGCAATACACCGCGTAAGCTCGGCCACAGAGGGACAAGATTTAAGTCGCGCAACTCTTGCACATACTCTTTGGGTAGGTCCTCGATACGACCAAGTTCATGAGACATTCGTGATCCTTTCAAGCTCAATTGCCTAAACCTAGTGGGGCTGGCGTTTTATTCAAAATTTCTCGGAACAGGTCAGAAAAATGACTGCTATCTGCATGGCCTGACAACGGATCTGTGTTTTCACTGAATGCATCAGCAATCTGATCCCAATCAGCATCCGTGAGATGTGTTTCCGCCAAAGAAAAGAACTCGTGCTCTTCAGCTTTTAAATGTTTCCATGTGTAATCAGCGTAGGCATGAACTTCTTTCACAAGCGCTTGTAAGCTGTCTGGTATACCGGCTTCATAGTTACCCAAGCAGCGGCAAATACTTCCGAGTAAAGTTGGCTCTAAGTCATGCTGAACTAGCAACTCGTTGATCAAGTCATTGGCGTGCGACGTGCGCTCTTTTACAAGCCTAAATAGCCAATCATTTTCTTTAGGGTGATGAAATTGATTTGGGAAGGAATCAATGTAGTGAATCATTAACCAAAACAGTGGAAAGTTCATCGCCATCCTGCCAGCACTCACTTCAACAACTATCTCTTTCAAGTTGTTAATTACCGCAGCCAGCGTTCTGTGCTCTGCACGAATTTTGTTCAAGGCAATATCTTTTGAACTAGTCATTTTTATCCTCTAATTTCTGACTCTGATCAATCGATCAAACACCTAAATACTCATGAACAATTCGCGCATCGGCCTTCAACTCATTTGAGTTGCCAGACCACACCACTTTCCCCTTTTCCATGACGAAATGCCGATCCGCAAGGTCTAGTAAGGGGCCTAAGTTCTTGTCGATTACGATTAGCGAGAGTCCTTCTGCTTTGAGTTCGCTTAACGCGTTCCAAATTTCAGTACGAATTAAAGGGGCCAACCCCTCTGTAGCCTCATCCAAAACCATGAGATTTGGATTGGTCATCAAGGCACGTCCAATAGCCAGCATTTGTTGCTCACCACCTGACAACTGAGACCCTAGATTTTTCTGACGTTCACGCAAGCGTGGGAAAAATTGATACACCCGATCAAGCGTCCAAGGCTTGAGTTGACTGTCCTTGTTGTCTCGCGCCGTGGCAATCAGGTTCTCCTCTACCGTCAAATTTGGAAATACTTGACGACCTTCTGGAACCAAACCCAAGCCCTTTCTCGCGATCTGGAATGATGGCAAGTTATCCACGCGTTGGTTTTGAAATTCGATAAGACCACTGGAAGATTGAAGCAACCCAAACAAGCACTTGATCGTCGTTGAGCGCCCCATACCATTGCGGCCAAGGAGTGTGACGACTTCCCCCTTCGAGACAGATATGTCCACACCAAATAGAACCTGCGCACGCCCATAGCTCGCGTGCAAATTCGAAACTTTTAACAACTTTTGTGTCATGCGCTAATCTCCTCATCACCAAGATAAACAGAGCGCACTTCTTCATTGCCACGAATTTCTTCTGGCGATCCTGTCATCAGGATGCGTCCATAAACTAAGACACTGATTCGGTCAGCTAACGCAAAAACAGCATTCATGTCATGCTCAACCAGGAGAATGGTGTATTTGCGTTTGAGCGACTGCAGCAACTCCACAACAGCAGCCGACTCTTGAACACTCATACCGGCCATGGGCTCATCAAGTAGTAAAAACTTGGGCCTAGCCGCCAAAGCCATTGCCAATTCCAATTGACGACGTTCACCGTAACCAAGCTCGGAGGCTTTCACATGCGCTCTCTGCTTTAGCCCTGCAGCAAGAATGCCCTCATCTGCAGCTAGAACCGCGTCTGCGTCATCTAACAACGCTTTCCAAAATCCAAATGCATGCTTTTTCGCACCCAAGGCAGAAAGCGTAGCGTTTTCACGAACTGTGAAGTCATCAAAAACTGATGTGATTTGATATGAACGAAGTAGGCCCTGTCTTGCGCGCGAATGTATTCCTAAGGACGTGACATCTTGTCCATCAAAAAAGACTTGCCCCCTGTCTGACTTCAATTCACCAGACAACTGGTTGATTAGTGTCGTCTTGCCAGCGCCGTTTGGGCCAATGATTGCGTGCAATTCACCTTGCTGGATATCAAGTGAGACTTGATCTGTGACCAACAGTGCACCGTAGTGTTTTGTGATGGCTGTGGTTTTTAACAAGCTACTCATGCCGACTCTCCTGTCTGAGCTGGAGCTTCATGATCGTTTTGTTCAGTCTTTTTTTGTATTAAGCCTTCACACCATCCGACGACGCCAGCCTTACCCAGCATCGCAATGGCAACAATTAGCAAGCCGAAGATGGCCATCCAGTTGTCGGTAAATGCTTTCAAGATCTCTTCGACACCCAAGAACAAGAATGCCCCCGTGATGGGACCTAAGACTGTGCCCATGCCTCCCAGAACTACCATGACGATCAAATCACCTGAGATAACCCAAGACATGCTGCTTGGTGAGGCGTATGCACTTAAATTTGCCAACAACATACCTGCAAAGCCACAGACCACCGCAGACAAAACATATGCCGCCAATTGATAGCGACGAAGCGCTAATCCGACTGAACTGACGCGCCGACCATTTTGACGACCAGCTCGCAAGGTCATACCGAATGGGGACTGACGCAATTTGCTAATCCAGATGGTCAAAACAAGCAAAAGAGACAGTGCGCAGTAGTAAACGGATGTCGCAGTGGACAACTTAAACCCAAAAAAGTCACTTGCAGCTGAGACAGCCATTCCATCATCGCCACCAAATTGCTTCAAACTCACTATGACGAAATAACCCATCTGTGCGAATGCCAAGGTGATCATGATGAAAGCAATGCCTGTTGTTCTTAGGCTAATAGCCCCTGTAGCAGCCCCCACAAAAGCGCAAGACAACACACATATGCCTAATTGGATCCAGCCATCTGTGATGCCCATGTGCGCTGGTAAAGCCACGCTGTACATCCCAAGACCAATGAACAATGCATGCCCCAGACTAACCAGTCCGCCAAAACCAAGTGCAATATTTAGAGCCGTTGCAGCGATTGCATAAATCACGACGCGAGCTAAGAAAGCGATCAAGAAGTTGTCATCCAGTGCAACGGCAATTGTTGGAACTAGCGCCAATATCAAAAAGAAAATTACCGGTATGAGTTGTCTCGGTTGTTTAAATAACGTCATCATTTATCCTTGTGCGCCGGAAAAAGTCCTTGAGGACGTACAACCAAAATGACCGCCATCAACATGTAGATCAGCATGGATGCAAGCGCCGGGCCTGCCGCGTTGGCAACATCACGATCGGCGATTTGGCGCAGAAGCATTGGCAAATAACTTCTGCCCAATGTGTCCGCCACACCTACGATCAGTGAGGCATAGAGTGCACCGTGAACTGAACCGATGCCACCAATCACGATCACCACGAGCGTAGTGATCAAGACTGGCTCACCCATACCGCTCTGAACTGACAAGATTGGGCCGGCCATTGCACCTGCTAACGCAGCCAACGCAGCACCAAGCGCAAACAGCATGGCATTTAAAAATTGAATATTGACGCCCAAAGCACCCACCATCGATGGATTCACCGAACCAGCTCGGATCAACATGCCAACTCTTGTTTTGTGAATCAACCATTGACTACCAATGGCAACCAACAGTCCAACAGCAATGATCAAGAATCGGTATGTTGGGTACGAGAAGCCCAATATCTCAATAGTTCCTGATAGCGACTCTGGCAGCGAAACGAACAACGCCTGAGGCCCCCAAATCATTCGGACGACCTCATTAAAAAACATGACCAAGCCGAATGTCGCAAGCACATGATCTAAGTGGTCACGTTGGTAAAGCTTTGAAACCGTGACTTTTTCCAATACAAAGCCAACGACGACTCCTGTTACAACTGCAGCCAGCACCCCCAACAGAAATGAATCTGTTTGTGCGCCTACCACTGCAAAAGCATAAGCGCCCAACATGTAAAGAGAACCATGAGCTAGGTTTACAAAGCTCATGATGCCGAATACCAAAGTGAGCCCTGCGGCAAGAAGGAAAAGCAGTACGCCGTACTGCAATCCATTCAACAACTGAGCGATCAGAAGTGACGTTGTCATTTTTACTTAGCCTTGCACTGAGCTGCGTATACGTCGTGATGGTCAGTCAATGGCGTACCCAACTGTTTTACCGTCACGTTATTTCCGTCTTTGACGGCTTGGAACGCGTAGTAGTTCTGCACAGGCATGTTGTTGGTATTAAAAGAGAACGGACCACGCACTGATTTCAATTCAGAACCTGCAGCTTTCACTGCAGCTGTAAAAGCGGCTTTGTTTTCTGTCTTGCCATTAACTTTTTTGACAGCAATGTCTAACAAGCGGGCCGTGTCATAACCAACTGCGGCATACAAACTTGGCGTACGGTCGTATTTTTTGCGGAATGCGGCCACGAACTCAGCATTACCTGGCGTCTTCAAAGCAACGTCCCACATTGCGCCAGATACAGAGCCAACGGCTGCATCACGCAAGGATGGCAATGTCGTTCCATCCACTGTGAATGCGGACAGAAGTGGAAGCTTCTTCATCAAACCTGCTTGGCTAAATTGCTTCACAAAATTGACGCCCATACCGCCTGGATAGAACACGAATACCGCATCTGCTCCAGACGCTTGAACTTGTGCAATTTCAGCCGAGTAATCCGGTTGATTAACTTGTGTGTAAATTTCGTCTGCAACTTGACCTTTGTATAAGCGCTTGAAACCAGCGACGTAGTCTTTGCCCGCTTGATAATTTGGGGCCATCAAGAAAACTTTTTTGTACCCAGCGTCTTGTGCAAACTTGCCCATCGCTTCAGCTGCACCATCGTTTTGCCAAGCCATTGAAAATACATTAGGAATACAACCAGCTCCAGCGATTGGTGATGGACCGGCGTTAGTTGCAATGGCAACGGTGCCAGATTCAACAATGCGTGGCAAACTAGCCATCAACACATTAGAAAAGCCGAGGCCAACCAAAGCATCTACTTTGTCGCGGTCAATAAATTTGCGCGAAATTTGGTTGCCCAACTCCGGCTTAAGTTGGTCATCTTCTTTTAGTACAGTCACAGGCTGCCCGCCAAACTTGCCTTGCAACAATTCAACGCCCAACATGAATCCGTCATATTGATCTTGTCCGACTGACGCAACAGGACCTGACAGCGGAGCTGAAAAGCCGACCTTCACATCTGCACTTGCGTTAGTTACAGCAGCAACAGCAGTCCAAACTGCCAACATCTTGATGAATTTTGAATTTTTCATTTGTCTCTTTCTAGGTTAAGTCCGATTTAAATACGGTTTGGTTGACGATCTACTTTTGAATTCACAAACTCAAGACATGTTTAAGAAGACACGCTTGTTCTCGATGCGAACTGGATAAACACGAATGTTTTCAGTCAGAGGAGCACATAGTGCTTTCCCAGTGCAAACATCAAACTTACCTTGGTGTAATGGACATTCGATTTCTTTTCCTTCCAAGAAACCATCACTCATGCGTGCTGCACCGTGCGTGCATAAGTTGTCAGTTGCAAAAATCTCACCCTCTACTTCGTAAAGAGCGACTTCTTTTCCACCAACATTCACAGCAGTGACATCAGCCTCAGGAACAGCATCTACAGATACAACATCAACCCAGTTTTCTGACATAGATTTATCCTTAAATTGGATAGATGATGGAATTAGCGATCATTTCGCTGTCGTATACACACAAGCGTGATTTCAGCTTTAATCCTTCAGCGGTTTTAACAATTTCATCGTGGTAGTAACCAACACTGAGAATTGTTGAGTCGCCATCAAACTTTGTGCGGATTACGGTGTAGTTCGCCTCGGAAATGATTCGATCTCCCTCGACTGATACGACACGAGGTGTACCCACAATATGACGCTGGTAATAGGGGTCGTGATACATGGTTTCTTTAACGCCGTACACGCGATCTTTGATCATTGCTTTACTCTCTAAAGCGAGCAAACACAATGGCATACCTTGGTCAAAGTTTTCACGTGGCTGCAAACGATAAGTGCCCTCTTCTACAAAAAAATCAGGCCACTTTTCCCACTCGGCGGAATCACAAACCATTGCATAGTCGCTATACAGATTTAAGAGTTCGAAATATGTTTTGAAATCAATCATGCTTATTCCCCCATCACTTTGCGCCAGTAGTTGTACATACCGCGAATCAATGTCTCGGTGACCATGTGGTCTGTGTTTTCAATTTCGTAACCGCCCATCTCGATAACGGTTCGGTGTGCTGGCTTTTGCTCAAAACCTTCTTGCGACCACTCGATCACTTCACCGTCATCCGCAGAAACAAAGCCTGCAGGGCCAAACAAATTGGCTTGAATCAAACGACGCTCTTCCATCTCTGGTGTGTCATCCTCGAACCCAAAGTGTGTCCAAACAAAGTCAAATGAACCGTGACCATTTGGCTGGATATGCCGCGTTGACACACTGTTTACTTGTTGCTGAAGAATTACGCTTGGAAAAATGGTTGTCATCACCGCTGTCGGGCCGTTCCACCATGCTTCCGGGACAATGTCCAGCAGACGCGGATCATTGACGGTCATCTTGTCCTTAAAGCTATCGACGCCGCTCACAACCTCCTCGTTCTTACCGCCTTGTCCACGCGTAGAAATCATGGCTGCATGACGGAACTTTTCGTCCATCTTCAACTCTGATTTGTTATCAGCACGCCACAGGCCGAATGTTGAGAACCATGTGTGCAAAAGACCTGGGTGATATGGGTCTTTGATGTTTTCTTGCATTAACTTCCAGTTGCCTGGAATTCGTTGTCGGCGATATCCGAGCACCTTTAACTTTCGGCCATCGAAAGTACGATCAAAATATTCCAAGATAGTTGGGCCTAGGAACTCTTCGAGAGATTCAATTTCATGATCAAACGAGGCAAATACAACACCGCCGCGCGTTGCCACCTTTAACTTTGTCAACCCATGGTCTTCTAGCTTGAAGTCCTTGGGCATACCCCCATTGATCTTTCCATCTTGCTTGACACCACGACGGAATGGAACACCTTGTAGGTCACCTTTGACGCTGTAATTCCACTGGTGGTAAGGGCAGAAAAAATCTTTTGCATTGCCGTTACGTTCTCGGCAGAAACGCATCCCACGGTGTGCGCATACATTTTCGACTACGTTGATACCGCCATCTGGATCACGAACCATAACGACGGAACGCTCGCCTACAACAGTGCGTCTGAAATCACCAGGGTTTGGAATCTCAGCCTCTAAGCCGACATAACACCAATGATTTGAGTAAAAAAAATTGTCCAATTCTTTTTTGTACAAATCTTCACGTGTGTACGCCCAGAATGGAACGCGGCTAGTACCCTCGCCTTCCCACGTAGGGTCTTTCGGAAAGACTGTTGTTTCTGTCATTGCTATCTCCTCTTTGATGTTTGTTCGTACGGTCAGTATTTAGATACCGGATGGATAAAAAGCGTCTGCGTGAATCTTTGGAGACTCCATGCCAAGCTCCTTAGCTAATGAATTCAAGGCTTCGACCATGGCAGGAGCGCCACAGAAATAGGCGCAAAAATCTCTAAGGCTTGGATGGTCAGCTTTGATCGCTTCTGTGACTAAACCAACACGCTGCCCGTTGTTGACTGGACCTGTGGCCACAACGATGTTGACTTTCATTGCACCATGCTCAATGGCAAGCTTTTTCAGGCGCTCCGCGTCATATAGGTCTTCCTGACTCCTCACACCAAAGTACAAGTGAATCGGATTAGTCATGCCTGCTTCTATGGCCCCTCTGACAATCGAAATGACTGGTGCGATACCAGTACCACCACCAACGCAAAGAATTGGACCTTCATGCTTCTTGCGCAAATACGCCGTTCCAAGTGGCCCACTGACGCGAATGGCGTCTCCCACAGAAAGCTTCGTGAACACGTACTCGGTTACGCGGCCACCTGGAACCTTGCGAATTTGGAATTCCATCGCTTCATCATTAGGTAGGCCTGTCCATGAATAGGGACGGATGTGATCAGGAGTAAATTGCAACGTTGCATATTGACCTGGAGAAAACTCAAGAGGCTTGGCTGGCTTGATACATATCCGACGTATGTCATGTGTCAACTCTTCAATCGAAACTACAGTTCCTTTGATGATCTTGGCTGGATGTATCACAACCTCATCCATGTCTGGAATTTCTATCGTGCAACTTTCAGTAACGACTGTTTGACAAGCCAAAACATATGGGTCACTCCCATGCTGCGGACGCCCAGCCTCTGGCCCGTTGTGCTGCACTTGCCCCTTGGTAACCTTGCAGCGACATGTGCCGCAACGACCTGACATGCAGCTATACGAAATTGGAATGGCGTTATCTTTGAGAACGTCAAGCAAGTTCTGACCGCTTTGTATGCTCAAGCGAATGTCATTTGGTTGCACTAAGAGTTCCATCAATTACGTCCATCTCATTTACGAATTGGCGCAATTCTGGATAGGTCACCTTTATAAGTAAATGCACCAAGTCTGATATGTAGAATCACAAACGTGAATAATGCGGAGGCTTAATGGATCTAAGGCAAATCGACCTCAACCTTTTGGTTGTCTTCAACCAGTTACTCTTAGATAGGCGGGTATCAACTTCCGCAGATAAGCTAGGGTTAACCCAGCCCGCAGTCAGTAATGCACTGAAAAGGCTTAGGTCTTTATTGAACGATGAATTGTTCGTTAGAACTGGGAAAGGTATGGAACCAACCCCATACGCAATGCATCTAGCGGAGCCAGTGGGTTACGCCTTGGGCGCGTTACAGAATGCACTTAATCACCGTGACTCTTTTGACCCAGCGAGCAGTCAGCGCACCTTCACTTTAGCGATTACTGACATAGGCGAAATTTACTTTATGCCAACGCTCATGGATGAGCTTTCGCGACTAGCTCCACACATCAAGATCAGCACATTAAGAAATAACGCTGGCAACCTACGTGAGGAAATGGAGGCAGGTAGCGTTGACTTAGCGATCGGGTTAATTCCAAGTTTGACGACAGGTTTCTTTCAGCGTCGCCTCTTTAAACAGCGCTATGTGTGCATGTTTCGCAAAGGCCATCCCACTGCAAAAAATCCGATTTCAATGGAACACTTCAAAGCTCTTGGACATGTTGGCGTCACATCCGTCAACACAGGTCACGGTGAAGTCGATGAGTTAATGGAGCGAAAAAAAATCAAACGAGATATCCGCTTACACGTCCCTCATTTTGTAGCGGTTGGACACATTCTTCAGAGCTCAGATCTAATCGCAACAGTTCCAGAGCGTTTTTCGTTTAAGTGCGAGGGCCCGTTCAATCTCGTCACCTCACCTCTGCCGGTAAAACTACCTGAAATCGCCATCAATCTTTTTTGGCACGCCAAGTACAACCGTGAACCTGCAAACATGTGGCTCAGGCAATTAATTGTTCGCTTGTTTTCTGACAACTAAACGAACCGTTTCAGCGAGAGTAAACATAGCCAAGCCACATCACTACGGCATGACCATGCGCATTAGTTGCCTGATTTCAGGGAGGAAAAGTGCTTCGGCTTTGTTGGCCACCGTGACCAGACCGAATCTAGCTTTGATCCGAAGCGCTGGTTGAATTGGCAACTCAACAAAGTCAGGGGCCGAGGCGCGAATTGCAAGTAAGACCGCATTTGTTTGTTGTGCGACTTGAATGAGGTGTGAAATTTCATCGCTTTGCAGCTTCACCAAAACATCTGGATGTGCGATTTCGCCATATCTCTCGACCATGATTCTTGCAGCTTCTTCACTTAAGGGGGTTGAGGCTACGGGGTAGGCTTTGAGATCCGCGAAGACGACCTTTTTTTTGCCTGCAAGGGGATGATCTGGTCGACACATAAACACGCCCTCCATTTCAGCAATTTGTGTGACTCGCAGATCCGGTGTCGGTCTCAGTGCGCGTATGTCTAATACGGCGACATCTATCAAACGGTCTCGGAGCATTTGGGCCAAGCTAGCAGTGTTCGATCGGACAATTTCGATATGAAAGTTCGGGAAATTAGTCCCGAAATGGGCCAAGATGGGCGTGCTGAGCATGGCTCCCGGTCCGGAACTCAGGCCCAAGCGAATGCGACCACTGTCGCCAGCACTCAGACTGCGACCACATTCTTTAAGCTGCTGCACGTATTCCATGAGAGTGTGGCTGCGAGCCAGCACATCATGCCCAAACGAATTGAGCTCAATACGCTTGCCGATCCGATCAAACAATAACTTCCCAAACTCATCTTCCAACGACTTGATGCTTCGACTCAAAGCTGGTTGGGTCATGTTTAACGCGTCCGCGGCTTTGACAAAGGATCCGGCTCTTGCCAAAGCGATGAATTGGCGAATTTGAACAAGCGTCATGGTTATCAATGCTTTTTAGGTTTCATAGATAGTACCAACAATGCATTGGACATCACCTTCTTCGATCATTAGCATGAAGCCATGTTCTTTTCTTTTGAATTGGAGTTTGTGATGAGATTTACTTTTAAAGTCGTATCCAGTGTGCTCAGTTCGTTGGTCTTGTGTGGTGCGGTATGTGCCCAGAACTTTCCGACCAAGACCGTCACTTTGATGGTTCCATACCCTGCGGGTGGGGTGTCGGATGTCATTGCACGGACACTGAACAACACGTTGTCTAAACACTTTGGACAGACGGTGATTGTTGAAAATCTGGGCGGTGCCAGTGGTGGTATTGCAGGCCAAAAGGTTTTGAACAGCCCCGCTGATGGGCACATGATTCTTCAGGGATCGCCCAATGAATTGATCTTGGCGCCTTTGTCGAACGCTGCGATCAAGTACAAGCCTGAAGACTTTCGCCTTGTTCAGATGATCACCATCAATCCGCTTGTGATGCTCGCACGTAAAGATTTTCCGGCCGCTAATGGCGATGAATTGCTTGCCTATGCCAAAAAAGCGGCGGCAGAAGGGAAACCTTTAACCTATGCGAGTGTTGGCCCGGGTTCCCTTTATCACTTGTTGGGTGAGCACATGTCATCGGTCACAGGTGTTCCCATGACGCATGTTCCCTATAAAGGCGGGGCACCCGCTGTACAAGACTTAATGGGTGGCCAAGTCGATATTTTTATGACACCTTATGGCAAAGGCCAGGTTCAACTGGTGGAGGATGGCAAGCTCAAAGCGCCTGCTGTGCTTTCAGCCGAGCGACAAACGATGTTTAGCAAGGTGCCTACATTGAATGAAAGCAAAGCGCTCAAGGGTTTTGTCTTTGATACCTGGGCAGGCTACTTCGTGCATAAAGATACGCCAGAGCCAGTGGTTCAGGCTTTGCACAAAGCTTTGAGTGAAGTGGCAACTGATCCAACGGTCAAGAGCGCATTGGAAGCCCAAGCCATGATCGTCCCACGTCCGCAATCTTTGACAGCATTGGGCAAGCTTTACGCAGACAACACGGCCAAATACCAAGCCATTGCCAAATCAATGCGCCTACAGCCCCAATAACGAAAGCGCTTGATGGAAGAAAGCAGCTATCTCGCCCATTCACTGGTGCAGCGCATCGGTGAGTTTATTAAGATCCGACGCGATATTCATGCACGCCCTGAACTGGCCTTTGAAGAGCATCGAACTGCCTCCTTAGTCGCCAACAAGTTGAAGGGTTGGGGATATGAGGTGACGACGGGTTTGGGTGGCACTGGCGTTGTGGGGACTATGCGCCGTGGTCACAAAGGCAAGTCTATTGGCTTGCGAGCTGACATGGATGCACTTCCGATCCTGGAGGCGGGCTCTAGCCCTTGGAAAAGTCAAACAGCTGGGGTCATGCACGCATGTGGTCATGATGGGCATACAGCAATGCTGTTAGCGGCAGCTAAGCTGATTGCTGAAGACCTTGAATTTAATGGGACGGTCCACTTGATTTTTCAACCTGCTGAGGAAGGGGCCGGTGGCGCGCTAAAAATGATGGAGGATGGTCTGTTTGATCTATTTCCATGTGACGCGGTATTTGCGATGCACAACATGCCAGGAATTGAAGCGGGACGCTTTGAGTTTCGCAAAGGTTCTGCGATGGCTTCCAGTGACAATGTAACCATCACCATAAATGGACGGGGTGGACATGGGGCATTTCCTCATGAGTCAACCGATTCAGTGGTGGCCGCCTCCTCCATCGTCATGGCACTTCAGACTGTCGTATCACGCAATGTAGATCCACAGAAAACCGCAGTGGTGACCGTAGGTGCCATTCACGCCGGCATTGCCAATAACGTGATTCCGCAGACTGCCACGCTTGAACTCAGTATCAGAGCGCTCGACACAGACGTCCGAGCCTTGCTAAAAGAGCGAATTCTGTCGCTGGTCAAGCTTCAGGCAGAAAGCTATGGGTTACAGGCTTCCGTCGACTGGCGCGAAGGGTATGCCGTACTAGTGAATACGCCCGATGAAACTGAATTCGCAACGCAGGTCGCCACAAAGGTTTTTGGTGCAGATCAAGTTGAGTCCAATGGACCTGCCTATACAGCCAGTGAGGACTTTGCATTCATGTTGCAGAAAGTACCTGGCAGCTACATTTTTATCGGCAATGGCGGTCCGGGAACTCGTGGTGCATGTCACGTCCATAACCCTGGATATGATTTCAATGATGAAATCATTGCACCTGGTGCCGCATTTTGGATAGCCTTGGTCGAAAGGTTTCTCGCACACTGATTTTTGATTCGACCTCGTGTCGACATGTCATCGGGAGAGACTGCCAACGCCATGCGTGCTGGGCAGCGCCGAAGGAGCAACCGCCCCGGAAACTCTCAGGCAAAGGGACCGGTGACATGACCTAACTCTGAAGAGCTGCTGACGAATTCGTCCGTCAGTGCACCGAAGGAGCAAGCGATGGTTGCTTAGCAACCTCGTGAATCTCTCAGGTCCAAACACAGAGGGGGCGCACCAACCATGCACAGGGCATATTGGTGCTCAACCCCCTGACGTTTTTGAAAGCACCTTCATCATGAAAACAATCGCAGTTATTGGCGGCGGCATCACGGGCGTGACAACAGCCTATGCCTTGGCCAAACGCGGCTTTGCTGTTACCTTGTTTGAACGCCATCGCTATGCGGCGATGGAAACCTCGTTCGCCAACGGAGGACAACTCTCCGCATCCAACGCAGAAGTTTGGACACATTGGTCCACCATCCTCAAAGGCCTCAAGTGGATGCTCAAAAGTGATGCACCGCTACTGGTCAACCCAGCCCCCACTTGGCACAAAATTTCTTGGTTTGCTGAGTTCATTGCGGCCATGCCTCACTACGAACGCAACACCGTCGAAACAGCACGTTTGGCGGTGGCCGCTCGTCAACACTTGTTTGCTTGGGCGCAAGAAGAAGGCATTGATTTCGACCTGAAGAAGGAAGGCATCTTGCACATCTACCGTGACAAAAAAGGCTTCGACCATGCAGGCAAAGTGTCTGTCATGCTAGCTAAAGGTGGTCTTCCACGTCATGCCGTCACCCCCGCCGAAATGAAGGCCATTGAGCCCACCCTGGCAGGCAGCTACTACGGTGGCTACTTCACCGAGAGTGATGCCACAGGTGACATTCACAAATTCACCAACGGACTTGCCGCAGCGGCTGCACGCCTGGGCGTGCACACGCTGTATGGCCAAGATGTGACATCGGTTCAAACCAACGGCCAACAAGCCGTCATCACCGTGGCACAAGAACACGCCACGCCCAGTGTGCACACCTTTGACAGTGTGGTGGTGTGTGCAGGCGTGGCCAGCCGTGACTTTGCAGCACAGCTGGGCGATCGCGTGAACATTTACCCCGTCAAAGGCTACTCCATCACCGTCAACTTAAACGATGAAGAAAGTCAAATGGGCGCACCCACCGTGAGCTTGCTGGATGACGAAACCAAGTTGGTCACCAGCCGCTTAGGCCTTAACCGCTTCCGCGTGGCTGGCACGGCCGAATTCAATGGTGTGGACCGCGACATTCGCGCGGACCGCATCCGCCCGTTGATTGAATGGGTGGAGCAATGTTTTCCAAAAATCAATACGCGTTCTGTGGTGCCGTGGGCAGGCCTGCGCCCCATGATGCCCAACATGATGCCTCGCGTGGGTCAAGGCAAAGCCGCCAACGTGTTTTACAACACGGGCCACGGGCACTTGGGTTGGACACTGTCTGCCGTGACAGCTGAGCTGGTGTCAGAGTCAATCGTCAAAGCAGCTACAAAAAAATCGGCGTACCCCATGAACTTGCATGCAGTTGCTACAGGCAACATTTAGGGTTCAAAAATTAAGCAGTAGAGGTCTTGCGGCTCTCTACTGCTTTTCGTTTGGCTTAACGTAATGAAAATTAAATCACTGCTGCTAGTGAAATATAAATCTCCAACCTCAACACTCAATTAGGGCGCATAGATACCTTGGTGGCTAACTGGGCTCGAACCCACGACAACAGGCATCACAATCGTTTGAGCAGATTGGTATGTAAGTGTGCCAGGGGGACCCAAATGAAAAAGTGGGGGCTACGGTGAAATGAAAAACGCCCCGTGAGGGGCGTTTTTGCTTACTAACTGGCGGAAGCGGTGAGATTCGAACTCACGGAAGGCTCACACCTTCGCCGGTTTTCAAGACCGGTGCATTCAACCACTCTGCCACGCTTCCTTGTTGAATTTCAGGCAATATTG
>CANCCJ010000014.1 GCA_947374535.1 Comamonadaceae bacterium
CAAGGCGTGGCGCTGGGTGCCAAGCGTCTTGGGACAAAAGCCATCATCGTCATGCCCACCACCACGCCCAGCGTGAAGATTGAAGCCGTCAAAGCTTTGGGCGGCGAAGTGGTATTGGTCGGCGACAGCTACTCTGACGCCTACACGCATGCGCTCACGCTGGAAAAGAAAAACGGCATGACCTTTGTGCACCCGTTTGACGACCCCGATGTGATTGCAGGTCAAGGCACGATTGCCATGGAAATGCTGCGCCAGCACCAAGGCCCGCTCGATGCGGTATTTGTGGCGATTGGCGGCGGCGGCTTGATCAGCGGCGTGGCCAACTACATCAAGGCCGTCCGCCCCGAAATCAAAGTGATTGGCGTGCAAATGGACGACTCGTCGGCCATGATGCAGTCGGTGCAAAAAGGCAAGCGCGTCACCCTCAGCGATGTGGGTCTGTTCTCAGACGGAACCGCTGTGAAGTTGGTGGGAGAAGAAACCTTCCGCGTGTCTAAGAACTTAGTCGACAGCTTCATCACGGTGGATACCGATGCCGTGTGCGCTGCCATCAAAGATGTGTTTGTGGACACCCGCAGCATCGTAGAACCGGCAGGCGCCTTGGCAGTGGCCGCCATTAAGAAGTACGTGGCCCAGCACAAAACCAAGGGCGAAACCTACGCGGCCATCTTGTGTGGCGCGAACATGAACTTTGACCGCTTGCGCTTTGTAGCCGAACGCGCCGAAGTGGGTGAAGAGCGCGAAGCCCTCTTTGCCGTGACCATCCCCGAGCAACCCGGCATCCTGCGCCGATTCTGCGAGCTGATTGGCAAATTGCCGAGCTTTGGCGGCAACAAGTCGCCGCGCAATGTGACCGAATTCAACTACCGCATGAGCGACCAAGCCAAGGCCCATGTGTTCTTAGGCTTGACCACCAGCGTCAAGGGCGAAAGCAGCAAGATGGCTGCGCACTTCACCAAAAGCGGTTTTCATGCGCTTGACCTCACCCACGACGAACTGGCCAAAGAGCACTTGCGTCACATGGTGGGTGGGCACTCCTCGCTGGCGTCTGAGGAGCGCATCTTGCGTTTTGAGTTTCCAGAACGCCCAGGCGCATTGATGAAGTTTTTGCTCGCCATGCAACCCGGCTGGAACATCAGCCTTTTCCACTACCGCAACCAAGGCGCAGACTACGGCCGCATCTTGATGGGTTTGCAAGTGCCCAAGGCCGACAACAAAGCGTTCACCGCTTTCTTGGATGCGTTGGGTTACCCGTACGTGGAAGAAACCAAGAACCCCGCTTATCGCCTGTTCTTGCAGCGTTGAAATGCTAAGCCGGCTTATTTCTTAGCTGGCAATTCCAGCGCCAAGGTCTGCGGCCCGTCCATCGTCGCACCTAGGCTGATGCGGCGACCTTGGGCCGATTGCAGCACCAAGCCGTCGGCCACCACAGCGCCCACGCGGTAGGGCTTGGCAGGTTTGCCGTCCACAGCGATCAGCGCAGCGCCTGCGGCTGGGCCACCCGCCATCACGCCTTGCAACTGAAAACGGCTGGCTAAGCTGGGGGCCGCCGCAGCTTGCACCGGCGCTGCGCCCAAGCTGCGAGCGGCGGCAGAGCTGTCTATTTCAGGCGTTACCTGCAAGGCTGCGGCGTCATGGCTGGGGCTCACATCCGTGGCAGACCACCGCAAACCCCAAGTCACCGCACTGAACGCCACAGCACCCCACACCAGCAGCGAAGCCGCAGGCAACACCACACGCGAAGACGTGCTCAAAACAGTGGCAAATGAAGGGGGGCGGCGAAGCATCTGCGGATTATGATTCAACTCTTGATCGTGAACCTTTGAAATGCGCGCCATGTCTACCCCTCAAACACCCCCAAAAACCACACGCCAACGCGGATTCACGTTGATTGAATTGATGGTGGTGCTGGCCATCCTTGGCGTGCTGGCCGCACTGGTCATACCCAACGTGCTCAACCGCGCCGACGACGCACGCGTGACTGCCGCCAAAACCGATGTGGGCAACCTCATGCAAGCGCTCAAGCTCTACCGTTTGGACAACCAAAACTACCCCACCGCAGAGCAAGGCCTGAACGCCTTGGTGGTCAAGCCCACCACAGTCCCCATTCCCTTGAACTGGAAACCCTACATCGACAAGCTGCCCAACGACCCATGGGGCCGCCCTTACCAATACATGAACCCCGGCGTGAAGGGTGAAGTCGATGTGTTGTCGTTAGGCGCAGACGGCCAGCCCGGCGGCGAAGGCAAAAACGCCGACATCGGCAGCTGGCAATAAAGCACGCCACCAAGCCAGCCATGCAGCGCCAGCGCGGCCTCACCCTGTTGGAGCTGTTGGTGGTGCTAGCCATCATCGGGTTTGTCGTTGCAGGCGTGAGCCTCTCGCTGCGCGACAGCACACAGTCCCAACTAGAGCGCGAAGCGCAGCGTTTGGTGGCCGTGCTTGAAGCTGAACGCGCCCAATCGCGCACCAGTGGTGTGCCGCTGATTTGGCAAGCTACCCCTGAAGGCTTTGTCATTCAACCGGTCCAAGCGATGGGCAACACACCCACCCCCATCGCCCCGCGCACCGAAACTTGGCTGGCCGCAGGCACGCAAGCGGCGGTCAGCACAGCCACACCATCGGCCAACAACACAGCCCCCGCCAACTTGGTGGTGCTGGGGCCAGAGCCCATCCTTGCGCCAGCTCGCATCACGCTCAGCGTTGCCACGGCCAAGGTGCAGCCAGTGCCATCGCTGACGGTGAGCACGGATGGCCTGCGACCTTTTCAAGTGGCGCCATGAAAAAAACACATGGCTTCACGCTGATTGAGGTGTTGGTGGCGCTCGCCATTGTGGCCATCGCCTTGATGAGTGGCCTCAAGGTCAGCGGCGCACTCACGCGCAACGCTCAGCGCCAAAGCGATGTGCTGCTCGCGCAAATTTGCGCAGACAACGCGCTGAACCAACTGCGCCTGTCGCAGCAACTGCCGGGCGTGGGCAACGCACGCGTCCCCTGCCCGCAGGCTGAGCGCAACTTCGAGGTCGCCCTCACCGTGCGCACCACACCCAACCCCGCGTTTCGCCGCGTGGACGCGCAAGTGTTTGACGCGGCCACGCCCGTGCTCAACATCACCACCGTGTTGGGGCGTTATTGATGCAACGTCAACGCGGCTTCACCCTGATTGAATTGCTCATCGCCATCACGCTCATGGCAGTGTTGGCGGGGTTGAGCTGGCGTGGGCTAGACAGCCTCATGCGCAGCCGCGACATCACGCAAGCGCAAGTCAACAAAATTGCCGTGCTGCAAACCGTGCTGGCCCAATGGCAGGCCGACCTCAACGCAGTTCAACCGCTGCCAAGCCTGAACGAGGCAGGCGTGAACTGGGACGGCCGCACCTTGCGCTTGACCCGCCGCGCCACCGCTTGGCGTGCCGATGGCGGCGACGCCGGCTTGTGGGTCGTGGCTTGGACGCAGCGCAACAACCAATGGCTGCGCTGGCAATCGGCCCCCGTGCAAACACGCGCAGCCCTGCAACAAGCGTGGACCCAAGCCGAGCGCTGGGGCCAAAACCCCAGCAACAACGATGCCGCGTTTGAAACCACGTTGATTCCGCTTGAGGCTTGGCAGCTGACCTACTTCCGTGGCAACGCGTGGACCAACCCCCTCTCCAGCGCGGGCACCTCCGGCACCTCCGACACCGCCACTAGCGCCACAGCCACAGGCGGCACGCCCAACCTAGCGCCACAAACCAACCCAAACAGCCAAGGCGCGTTGCCCGACGCCATCCGCTTGCAAATCGACCTGCCCAACAGCACCGGCGTGCGCGGCCGCCTCACCCTTGACTGGGTGCGACCCAACTTCAGCAACACCAAGACATGAAGCAAGTCGCCCTCACACCCCGCCACAACGTAGACCGCCTCGCGGCCAACACAGCACACCAACGCGCACCGCAAAAGCAAGGTGGCGCCGCGTTGTTGGCCGCCATGCTCACCGTGGCCTTGGTCGCCACCTTCGCTGCAGGCGCTTTGTGGCAGCAGTGGCGCACCATCGAAGTCGAAAGCGCTGAACGCCAACGCGCACAGGCCCGCTGGCTGCTGACGGGTGCGCTGGACTGGGCGCGCGTCATCTTGCGCGAAGACGCACGTGCGGGCGATGCCAACGCGCCCACCGACGACTTGGCCGAACCTTGGGCCGTACCCCTGCAAGAAGCGCGCTTGTCTAGCTTTTTGGCAGCGCTGCCCGATGGCTCAGGCAGCACCGTTGAAGACGACAAACTTGCCCAGCAAGTGTTGCTGTCTGGCCAAATCAACGATTTACAAGGCCGCTTGAACGTCACCAACTTGCTACAGGGCGATCAACTGGACGCCAAAGCCGTCATCGCTTTTGAACGTTTGTTGGATGCATTGGGCGTGCCCCCCGCGCAGCTCAACCTGTTGACCCAAGGCATGCTCGCCGCACAAAAACAAAGCAGCAACTCACCCTTGATGCCGCAACGTGTGGGCCAACTCAGCGGGTTCGGAATGTCGCCGCAGGCGATTCAAACCCTCAGCACCTTCATCACCGTGCTGCCCAGGCGCACCCCCGTCAACCTCAACACCGCCAGCGTGCAAGTGCTTTACGCCAGCGTGCCGGGCATTGGCTTGTCTGACGCGCAACGCTTGGTGCAACAGCGCGAGCGCCAACACTGGGCCAGCGTAGAGGCGTTTCAAAAAGCCTTGGGCAAACCCGTCAGCCTAGAAAGCAGCCACAGCGTGAACACCCGCTACTTCGAGGTGGTGGGCCGCCTGCGCATGCCGCAAACCACCTTGCAAGAGCGCTCTTTGGTGCAGCGCGACCAGTCCGATTTAAAGGTACTTTGGCGCGATTCTGGCTCTCTACAATGACTGTTCTCATGCTGATCATCGCGCTCCCCCACTCTGCCAACGACGCCACCTCGGGCTACGCCCACGTTCACTCGGATGGGCACAGCGTTCTGCGCAGCGCCACAGGTGCGGCAGCCACCTTGTCAGCCCATGCGGGCGAAGTCGTGGCCGTGGTGCCACACAGCCGTTTGTCGTGGTTGCCGGTGCAACTGCCACCCGCCAGCCACGGACCACGTTTGCAAAGCGTGTTGCAAGGTTTGCTAGAGGACCGATTGCTAGAAGATCCACAACAACTGCACCTCGTGCTTGCGCCAGAGTCTGAAGGTTTGGCACGCACGGGTGGCGAAGCCCTTGTGGCCGTGTGCCACAAGCAATGGCTGCGCGAGGCCCTCGCCCCCCTGAACGCTGCGGGTCTCACGGTGCAACGGCTCGTTCCCGAACTGTCGCCCAGCGACAAGCCAGTGCTGCATGTACTGGGTGAGCCCGAGCATTCACAAAGCCTGCTCTGCCACGCCCAAGGCGTGACGCTGCTGCCCCCCAACACGGCCCAATGGCAAGCCTTTGCCGAGTTGAGCCAAGACGATTTACAAATTCAAGCCGAGCCTGCCATGGTGGCCCGCGTACAAAGCACCTTGCAACGCCAACCCATGCTGCAAAGTGCGGCGCAGCGTTGGGTGCAATCCAGCCAATCGGCGTGGGATTTGGCGCAAGGCGAATGGGCACAAGGACGCGCCCAACGCGTGCAGCGGCTGGCGCAATCCGCTTGGCAAAACTGGTGGCACAGCCCTGCGTGGCGGCCTGTGCGCTGGGGCGTCGTGGTCTTGGTCGCCTTGCAAGTGCTGGGGCTCAATGCCTTGGCTTGGCGCGAACGCAACGCCTTGAACGAACAACAAGCTTCTCTGCAAAGCATTTTGAAAAGCACCTTCCCGTCTGTGACTTTGGTCATCGACGCCCCCCTGCAAATGCAGCGCGAGGTGGATGTGTTGCAACAAAAATCTGGCACCACTTCCAGCACCGACTTTGAGCCCCTACTGGCGGCGTTGGCGGGCGTGTTGCCAGCGGACCAACTGCCTTCGCAAATGCACTTCGCCAACCATGCGCTGCGCGTGCAAGGTGTAGCCCTTGATGCCAATAGCACCAACACCACACGCCTCAAAGCCCAAGGCCTGAGCCTAGGCCAAGACGGCAACGACACCTGGGTGTTGCAGGCGGAGGGTGCGAAATGAGCGCACTGAACGCACTTCGCACACAAGTGCACGCGCGCTGGCAAGCTTTGTCCGTGCGTGAGCAGCGCAGCGTGTCTGTGCTCGGCGCCTTGTTAGGCGGGCTGTTGTTTTGGTCCATCGCCATCGCTCCCGCGCTGAACACCTTGCGAGACAGCGACAACCGCCGCGCCCAGATCGGCCAGCAACAAGCGTACATGTTGGCTTTGCAAACACAAGCCAAGGCGCTGCAAAACCGTACACCGCTGTCGCGTGACGAAGCCTTGCGCAATTTACAAAACCTCACGCCCGGCGCACAGATTCAACTCAATGTGCAGGGCGATCGTGTGACCGCTCAGCTCAAGCGCGTGCCTGCATCCACCTTAGCCAACTGGCTCGCGCAAGCGCGCAGCCAGGCCCAAGCTTTGCCGGTGGAAGCGCACTTGACGCGCGGCAACGCCGCAGGTGCTGCGAATGCAACGCCATCCACACCATCGCCATCAGCCTTGGTGACGTGGGACGGCAGCATGGTGTTGACCTTGCCCAACCGTGGCGCTGCGCGTTAAAGCCGCGAACCGCCAGACACGCACGCACAAACAACACCCCATGCAACGCCTCACGCCGCACACCACCTCACGCACCAGCACACGCTGGGCGTGGACGGGCGCGGGCTTGGGGTTGGTGCTTGCTTTCATCACGCAAGCGCCGGCCCATTGGCTGACGCACGCCATCGAGCAAGCCAGCGGCCAACGCATGTTGCTGCAAGACCCACAGGGCACCGTGTGGAACGGCTCGGCGCAGTGGGTGCTGAACGAAGGCCCTCTCAACGTCGCGGCCACGCCCAACATGGCGAGCCCCGCCAACACCACCTCGTTGCCCACACGACTGACATGGCAAATCGCCCCCCGTTTTGACTGGGCCCATGTGCGATTGGCCCTCAGCGCCACCGTGACCTCTGCGTGTTGCACGCCGCAGCCGGTACGCGTGGATGTGTCGCCCCTGTGGCGCGGCGTGCGCGTGCAGTTGAGCGACCACACCTCCAACTGGCCCGCTGCGTGGCTGGTGGGTTTGGGCGCACCATGGAACACCGTGCAGCCAGAAGGTCAACTGCAACTGCAAACGCGCAGCCTGCAATGGACGCACCAAGCGGGTGTGGAACAACTCCAAGGCGAAGCCGAATTGCAGCTGCAACAGTTCGCCACGCGCTTGTCCACCCTGCGCCCCTTGGGCAGCTACCGTGTGCTTGTGCAAGGCGGTGACCCCATCGCGCTCACACTTGACACACGCGAAGGCAGCTTGCAATTAAACGGCAGCGGCCAACTGCAAAACGGGCACCTGCACTTCAACGGCGAGGCCACTGCCGCGCCCGACGCAGAAGCCGCCCTCTCCAACTTACTGAACATCCTTGGCCAACGCCAAGGTGCCAAGTCGATTTTGAAAATGGGTTAACACCATGCTGAAGCTTCCCTCTTTCCTCTGCACGCGCCACGCCTTGAGCCTCGCCATCAGCTTGGCTTTTTTGCCCGCGCTCACCGGTGGGTCAATCGCACACGCAGCGCCTCCAGCCAAAAAGGCTGCCGCGACACAGCAGCCCATCACGCTCAACTTTGTGAATGCGGAAATCGAGTCTGTCGCGCGCACGCTGGCCACCCTGTCGAACCGCAACTTGGTGGTGGACCCCCGAGTCAAAGGCACGATCAACCTCTCCACCGAGCTGCCCGTGTCACCCAACGAGGCGTGGAATCAATTCTTAGCGGCGTTGCGCTTGCAAGGCTTTGCGATGGTCGAAACCAAAGGCCTTTACAAAATCGTGCCCGAGGCAGATGCCAAGCTGCAAGGCGGCAACGTGCAACAGATGGACAACGTGGGCAGTGGCTCGAGCAATGGCCAAATCGTCACGCACATCTTCAAACTCAACTTCGAGCAAGCCAACAACTTGGTGCCCGTGTTGCGTCCGCTCATCAGCCCCAACAACACCATCAACGTCAACCCCGGCAACAACTCGATCATCATCACCGACTACGCCGACAACCTGCAACGCATGGCCCGCATCATCGCCACGCTGGATGTGTCGAACGCCAGCGACGTGGAGGTGATTCAACTCAAACACGCCATCGCCGTCGACTTGGCGCCCTTGGTGTTGCGCTTGATTGAGTCCGGCAACGCCAACGCCGCAGGAGCCGCCCCCGCAGTGCCAGGCCAAACCGGCGCCGAATACAAAACCACCCTGCTGGCCGAGCCGCGCAGCAACGCGCTCATCTTGCGTGCGGCCAATCCTGCGCGTGTGGCGCTGGTGAAATCGTTGGTGGCCAAGCTGGATCAACCCGGCAGCTCAGACCCCAGCGGCAACATCCATGTGGTGTATCTGAAAAACGCAGATGCCACCAAACTAGCGACCACCTTGCGTGCGGCTGTGAGCGGCCAAGTCACGGGCAGCACTGGCGCTAACCCGCCCCTGGGCAGCAACGCGGCTAACCCCATGGCGGCTTCGCCTGCATCAGCAACATCGGGCAGCACCTTGGGCTCGACCAACGCGTCAACGGGCTCTGCCACCGGTGGACAAATTCAAGCCGACACCGCCACCAATTCGCTCATCATCAGCGCGCCCGAACCGCAATACCGCCAACTGCGTGCGGTGATCGACATGCTCGACCAGCGTCGCGCGCAAGTGATGGTGGAAAGCTTGATTGCTGAAGTCAACGCCGACAAAGCCGCGCAAATGGGCATTCAGTGGCAGACGGCCACGGGTCAAGCGGGTGGCACGGTGGGCATCATTGGCACCAACTTCAACAACCAACTCAGCACCACGATTGGCCAAGGCAACATCATTGGCGCGGCGGGTGGCGCCACCGCACTGAGTACGCTCGGCGGCGGGCTCAACATCGGCACAGCCAAGCAAATCAACGGCACGTATGTGCTGAGCAGCTTGGCCACGTTCTTGCAACAAAACGGTGAAGGCAATGTGTTGTCCACGCCCACATTGCTAACACTCGACAACGAAGAAGCCAAGATCGTCGTGGGCCAAAACGTGCCCTTCGTCACCGGCCAATACACCAACAACAACACGACCAACGGTTCGGTCAATCCGTTTCAAACCATTGAACGCAAGGACGTGGGTTTGACGCTCAAGGTCAAACCGCAAATCAGCGAAACGGGCACGGTCAAACTCACCATCTTCCAAGAAGTCTCCAGCGTCGTCGCCAACTCGGTGGGCTCCACGGCAGGCTTGATCACCAACAAGCGCAGCATTGAATCCAACGTGTTGGTAGATGATGGTTCCATCATCGTGTTGGGTGGTTTGTTGTCAGACGAATACTCAGGCGCAGCCAGCCAAGTCCCAGGCTTTGGTGACATTCCTGTGTTGGGCTGGTTGTTCAAAAGCGAAAGTCGTTCACGCAGCAAGAAAAACCTGATGGTGTTCTTGCGCCCCGTCGTCGTGCGCGATGCCGCAGCGTCTGACGCGCTCAGCAACAACCGCTACCAACAAATGATGGGCTTGCAGCAAGCCGCTCAGCCTGGTTTCAACCCGATCTTGGGCTCAGGCAACTCACCTGTGTTGCCACCCACGCCAGTGCCTGCCCCTAAAGCGGAGAAACCCGCTGCGACCTCAGGCGACACAACAAATGCGCCTCAGTCTGCGGTGCCTGCTTCCACTCCCGCTCAATAAACCATGCGCCGCCCGCTGCCTTATGCCTTTGCCCGCACCCACCAGCTGTTGCTGGAGGACGATGGCCACACGCTCACGCTGTGGCACAGCGACGCGCCTGACCTGAGCGCGTGGAGCGAGGTCACGCGCTGCCACGCGGTGCAGGCGTTTGAATACACCGACAAAGCCACGTTAGCCAAACGCATCAGCGAAGCCTATGCACAAGCCGACAGCAACGCTGCCGCCGTGGTGAGCGAGGTCGAGAGCGATGCCGACCTGACCCGCATGATGCAAGAGCTGCCCGCGGTGGAAGATTTGCTAGAAGCTGCCGACGACGCCCCCATCATCCGCATGCTCAACGCGCTGCTCACACAAGCTGCACGCGATGGCGCAAGCGACATTCACATCGAGCCGTATGAGCGCCACAGCAGCGTGCGATTTCGGGTGGACGGCACGCTGCGCGAAGTGGTGCAACCCAACCGCGCGTTGCATGCCGCGCTGATTTCGCGTCTCAAAATCATGGCCGAGCTAGACATTGCCGAAAAGCGTTTGCCGCAGGATGGCCGCATTTCGCTGCGCTTGGGCCAACGCGCCATTGACGTGCGTGTGTCCACTTTGCCCAGCGCACACGGCGAACGTGCGGTGCTGCGCTTGCTCGACAAGAACGAGAGCAAACTCACCCTGCAAGCCGTGGGCATGGAAGGCGACACGCTGCAGCGCTTTGAGGCGTTGATCAAACAACCGCACGGCATCATCTTGGTCACCGGCCCCACGGGCTCGGGCAAAACCACCACGCTGTACGCCGCACTGCAAGGGCTGGACGCCACGCGCAACAACATCATGACGGTGGAAGACCCGATTGAATACGAACTCGCTGGCGTGGGCCAAACCCAGGTGAACCCCAAGATTGATTTGGACTTTGCCAAAGCCCTGCGCGCCATCTTGCGCCAAGACCCCGACATCATCATGATTGGTGAGATTCGCGATTACGAGACCGCGCAAATTGCCATTCAAGCCTCGCTCACCGGCCACTTGGTGTTGGCCACGCTACACACCAACGATGCGGCCAGTGCCATCACCCGCTTGACCGATATGGGCGTGGAGCCCTTCTTACTTAGCTCGTCGCTCCTAGGCGTCTTGGCCCAACGGCTGCTGCGCAAAACTTGTACGCATTGCTCTGGCAAGGGCTGCAGCGAATGCGGCCACAGCGGTTACCAAGGCCGCACCGGTATTTTTGAATTGCTCACCACCAACGACGACATTCGCGCCCTCATCCACAACCAAGCCAGCGAAGCGCATCTGCGCGAGGCGGCGTTGCGTCACGGCATGACCTTGATGCGCGACGATGGCGAGCGCTTGGTGCGAAACGGTATTTCTACCCGCGAAGAACTGGTGCGCGTCACCCGCGACTAAGCGCTAAAGCAAACCAACCATGCCCGCCTACGCCTTCGAAGCCCTAGACCCCCAAGGCCAAACCCGCCATGGCGTGTTGGAGGCAGACACCGCACGAACCGCACGCAGCCAGTTGCGTGCGCAAGATTGGGTGCCGCTCAAGGTCGAGCCGGTGCAACGCAGCAACAAAGGTTTCGATACGGTTATTTGGGAAAGCCAAGTATTCAGCCGCGCCGCGCTGGCGGTGTGGGCGCGGCAGCTCTCGGGCTTGGTCAGCGCAGGTTTGCCACTGGAGCGCGCCTTGGCCGCCCTAGGCGACGAAGCCGAAACACCGCGCCAGCGCGATTTGGTCTCGGCCTTGCGCACCGAGGTGAACGCTGGCGCATCATTTGCCAAAGCGCTCAGCCAACACCCACGCGAGTTCAGCGCCATCTTCACCGCTGTGATTGGTGCGGGCGAGCAAAGCGGCCACTTAGACCTGGTGCTAGAGCGCTTGGCCGACGATTTGCAAGAGCAGCAAAACCTGCGCAGCAAATTGTTCGCGGCAGGTCTGTATCCCGCCATCGTGAGTTTGGTGGCTTTGGTCATCGTGTTGTTTTTGCTGGCCTATGTGGTGCCGCAAGTGGCACAGGTGTTTGGCAGCAACCAGCAAAAGCTGCCCGCACTCACCCGCGTGATGCTGGCCTTGAGCGAGTTCGTTCAAGACTTCTGGCTCTGGGGCGTGTTGTTGGTGCTCGCTGTTGCCGCAGGCGGTCATGTGGCACTCCAGCGGCCCGCCACACGCGAACGCTTCGATGCGGCTTGGTTGCAAATCCCGCTCATCGGGCGCTTGGCACGAGGCTACAACGCCGCCCGTTTTGCCAGCACGCTGGCCATGTTGGCCACCGCGGGCGTACCCATTTTGAAAGCGCTGCAAGCGGCAGCAGACACGCTCAGCAACACCGCGCTCAAGCGCGATGCTCAAGAGGCACTGGTGCAGGTGCGTGAAGGTGCGCCGCTGGCTTCAGCGTTGGCCCAGCATGCTCGCTTCCCTCGTTTGTTGGTGATGTTCTCGCGCTTGGGTGAACAAACCGGCACGCTCCCCACCATGCTTGCACGCGCCGCTGCACAACTGAGCGAAGAAGTGCAACGCCGCGCTTTACAACTGACCACTATCCTTGAGCCGCTGCTCATCGTGGTGATGGGAGCCATGGTGATGCTCATCGTGCTGGCCGTGATGCTGCCGATCATTCAACTCAATCAGTGGGTGAGGTAATCCATGGGTGTTTCTCTAGACGGAAAACTGGTCGTTGCTATTTCTTCGAGAGCACTCTTCGACTTCGAAGAAGAAAACAAAGTCTTCGAACAAGGCGACGACCGCGCCTACATGAACTTGCAACTGGCCCGCCTAGAAACCCCCGCCAAACCCGGTGTGGCGTTTTCGCTGGTGCAAAAGCTCTTGGCCTTTAACACGCCTGAGGCGCAGCGGGTGGAAGTGGTCATCCTGTCGCGCAACGACCCCGTCAGTGGCATGCGCGTGTTTCGCTCGGCGCAGCACTACGGCCTGCCCATTCAGCGCGGCAGCTTCACACGTGGGCAATCGCCTTGGCGCTATTTGCGTCCACTCAACGCCAATTTGTTTTTGTCCACGCACTTGTCTGACGTGCGCTCAGCCTTGGACGCTGGCGTACCCGCCGCACAGGTGTACCCGCACTCGGCCCACGCGTCAGAAGCCAACCCGCATGAAGTGCGCATTGCGTTTGATGGTGACGCCGTGTTGTTCAGCGACGAAGCTGAGCGCGTGTTTCAAACCCAAGGCTTGGATGCGTTTCAGCAACACGAGCAAACCAACGCTGCACAACCTTTGCCCGCTGGCCCCTTCAAGCCTCTGCTGTTAGCCCTGCAAGTGCTGCAACAAGCAGGAACACCCAATATGCGCATTCGCACCGCGCTGGTCACCGCCCGCAGCGCACCCGCACACGAACGCGCCATCCGCACGCTGATGAACTGGAACATTGAAGTGGACGAAGCCATGTTCTTAGGCGGTCTTGAAAAGGGCGAGTTCTTGCGCGAGTTTGAACCCGACTTTTTCTTTGACGATCAAACCGGCCACATCGAATCTGCCGCCCGCCACGTCCCCTCGGGCCATGTGGCCAGTGGCGTGCGCAACACTTCAACATAAGAACACATGAACGCTTTCAAAACCGTCGCCCAGAACGTGGCGACGAACTGGCAAAAAAGCCGCTTGCAACTCAGCCGCGTTTGGGCTTTGTCACTCCCCTATTTCCAATCCGAAGAAAAGTGGCGCGCCCGTTTGCTGCTGGGCGCTTGCGTGGGGTTGAACCTCGGCATGGTCTACATGATGGTGTTGCTCAACGACTGGAACCGCGTGTTCTACGACGCCCTGCAAAACCGAAATGCGGAAGTGTTTTGGCATCAGTTGGGGGTGTTCGCCATGTTGGCCACCTGCTTCATCATCGTGGCGGTGTACCGCTTCTACCTCACGCAACTGCTTGAGTTACGTTGGCGCGCATGGATGACGCGCGACTACTTGCAACGCTGGCTCAAAGGCCATGTGTTTTACCAACTCGAACTGCAAAGCAAAAACGGCACAGACAACCCAGACCAACGGATTCAAGAAGATGTGCAGCAGTTCACGTCTGACACCGTGGGTTTGGCCTTGGGGCTGTTGGATGCCACTGTCACGCTGCTGAGTTTTATCGGCATCTTGTGGGCACTGTCGGGCGGTTTCAGTTTTGAGGTGGCGGGTGCGACCTACAACATCCCTGGCTTTATGGTGTGGATGGCGTTGTCCTACGCGCTGGCGGGCAGCTTGATCGGCCACATGATTGGCCGCTCCATGGCCTCACTCAACTTTGCGCAACAGCGCCTTGAAGCGGACTTTCGTCACCACCTCATGCGTGTGCGCGAATACAGCGAAGCCATCGCGCTCGACCGTGGCGGCAAAGTCGAACGCCTGTCACTGCAAGAACGATTCGCCCAAGTGCTGGACAACTTCATGCGCCTGCTGCGGGTGCAAAAGCGCTACACCTGGTTCAACTCGGGCTACGGCCAAGCAGCGGTGGTGTTCCCCATGCTGGTGGCGTCACCGCGCTACTTCAGCGGTGCGATTCAACTGGGCGAGTTGATGCAAATTTCATCGGCGTTTGGTCAAGTGCAAGAGGCACTCAGCTGGTTCATCAGCAACTACAGCCGCTTGGCCTCGTGGCAAGCCACCACGCTGCGTTTGACGAGTTTTCAAGACCAGATGTTGGCGATCAAAGTCGATGAACTACCTGAAGCTGAGGTTACGCCGCTGTCGTTCACAGGCGCCACGACCGTCACGCACACAGGCATCAACGCCTTGCACACCACGCCCTTGACCGTGTCACTGCCCAACGGCGATGTGTTGCTGGCCGACACTTCGCTCAACGCCGCAGCAGGCGACACCGTGTTGATTCGCGGGCCTTCGGGCTGTGGCAAGTCCACCTTGTTGCGTGTGCTGGCAGGCATTTGGCCGCACGTCACCTCGCCCTCCCACGACCGCCGCGGCGAGCCGATCACCTACGGTCCCGTGGTGCTACCCGAGAGCTGTGTGTTCATGCCGCAGCGCCCGTACTTTCCCGAGGGGACTTTGCGCCAAGCGCTGGCCTATCCAGAGAGCGCCGAGCATTACACCGACGAAGCCTTAAAGAACGCGCTGTACGACGCGCTGCTGCCGCATTTGGCGAGCGAGCTAGACGTGGCAGGCCAGTGGACCCAGCAACTCTCTGGCGGCGAGCAACAACGCTTGGCCTTGGCGCGTGTGCTGCTCAAGCGCCCGCGCTGGGTGTTTGCAGACGAGGCCACCAGCGCCTTGGATGAAGCAGGCGAAAAAGTGCTTTATGAAAAGCTACGCACCATGGTGCGCGAAGAAGGCGGTGGCCTGGTGTCCATCGCGCATCGCCCTAGCGTGGTCAGTTACCACGAAACGATTTGGCAGTTTGTGCCAGCAGCAGAAGGCAGCGTGGCGAGATTTGTGTTGGTCACCGAAGAAAGCGCTTAAGCCTTCCAGCGCAGCCAACCCTTGGCGCGCAAATCACACGCGGGGCAGGTGCCGCAGCCGTAGCCCCAATCGTGGCGGTGCGTGCGATCGCCCATGTAGCAGGTGTGGGTGTGCTCGACGATGAGGTCCACCAACTGATCGCCACCGTTGGGCTGCGCCTTTTGACCGAGGTCGTAGGCCAGCTGCCACGTCTGTGCTTTGTCGATCCACATCAGCGGGGTTTCGATAAGCAAGCGGCGATCCATGCCGAGTGACAAGGCAATTTGCATGGCCTTCATAGTGTCGTCGCGACAGTCGGGGTAACCCGAGAAATCGGTTTCGCACACACCGGTGACGATGACGTCCAAATCACGTCGGTAAGCCAAGGCTGCAGCCAAGGTGAGGAACAGCAAATTGCGGCCCGGCACAAAGGTGTTGGGCAAGCCTGAAGCCTCCATCTTGAAGGCCATGTCGCGTGTGAGCGAGGTCTCGCTGACCTGCCCCAGCACGCCCAAGTCGAGCAAATGGTCTTCGCCAAGCTTGTGCGCCCACGGCGCAAACTGCGCGCGTACCTGCGCCAGCACTTGCATGCGGGCATCCAGCTCGACCAAATGGCGTTGGCGGTAATCAAACGCCAAAGTCTCCACCCGCTCGTATCGAGAGAGTGCATGAGCCAAACAAGTGGTGGAATCTTGTCCACCTGAAAACAATACCAGGGCGTTGCGATGCATAGATTTGAAACACTAAACTCAGCGACATGCTGTTTCAAATATTTTCCCTTATCTTGCAGTTCGCCACCGGCTTGGTGGCGGGCACCTGTTTGCTGCGCGTGTACATGCACTTGCAGCGCATCAACTTGTCGATCAGCTCGGGTAACCCGATCGCACCGTTTGTGTTTGCCGTGACCAACTGGATCGTTTTGCCCGTGCGCCGCTTTGTGCCGGGTATGGGTCGCTTGGACACGGGCAGCCTCGTCGCAGCCTATGCCGTGCTGCTGGCCAAATACGCGCTGCTGTGGTTGTTGGCGGGCGCAACTGCCCACTGGCTGAGCTTGGTCACTACGGCGGGGTTTGACCTCGCGTATGTGGCGCTCTCCAGCCTCATGTGGTTGGTCATTGCGTATGCCGTGGCGTCGTGGTTCAACGTTGGCACTGACGCGCGTTACTTCTTGGCGCAATTGGTGGAGCCGCTGTTGCGCCCCATTCGCCGCATCTTGCCGCAGATGGGCGGCGTGGACTTGTCGCCCATCGCGTTGATGCTGTTGGTGCAAATTGCCGAGATCGTTCTGCACAGCGTGCAGGCCCAAGTCATTTTCTAAAGGGGCGGGCGCGATGGCTGTGAAACGCTTATTTGTCACGCTGTGCATCACCGCGAGTGGCATGCTCGCGATGGCTCAAACACCGACTGCCCTACCTGCCATCGCCCCAATTGCATCCCTAGACATTCAACGCTATATGGGCGCTTGGTACGAGATTGCCAAATTCCCAAACCGGTTTCAGCGCAAATGCGTGGCCAACACCCGCGCACACTATTTGGCGCAAACCGATGGCAGTGTGCAGGTTCTCAACAGCTGCGTGACCGCCGAAGGCGACTCACTAGACGCACTGGGCAAGGCACAGCAAATCGGCCCCGCCACCTCGGCCAAACTCAAAGTTCGTTTCGCGCCCGCTTGGTTGAGCTGGCTGCCGATGGTGTGGGGCGACTACTGGGTGATTGACCTCGACCCTGATTACCAACTGGCTGCGGTGAGCGACGCCAAGCGCGAATACCTGTGGGTGCTGTCACGCACACCGCAAGTCAATGCCAAAGCCTATGACGCCTTGCTAGACCGCCTCAAAGCGCAAAGCTTTGATGTGCAAAAACTCGAACGAACCACTCAACGCTGAAAGAGCCCACATGAAAGTCAAACAAATCCTCACCGACGTGCAACTGGTTATCGCTGACCTAGAAGTGCATTTGAATGGTGAGCTGCGCAACAGCCCCACCTTGTGCGCCTTGATTCCTGCCGCCAACGGTCATGAAGAAAAGATCATCCCGCTCAACACGCCAGATGGCCGCCCGATTTTCATGAACCTAGAAAACGCCATCCAACCCGCCAAAGACTAAGCGCAGAATCAGGCCGTCGTGGGCCTAGCTTGTTTTTTTGCGCAACTCGTAAATCGTCAACAAGCCGCCCGCTGTGCCACAGAGGGCAATCAAGCCAATGCCTATCATCGAGACGTGATCAGGCACATGGTCAAACACCAGCCAACCGCCCAACATGGCAAAACCAATTTGAGCGTACATGTACGGCATCAAGGTGCCAGCGGGTGAACGCTCAAAAGCCATGATCAACAAGAAGTGGCCCGTGCAGCCCGCTACGCCCATGAGCACCAACTCCAACAACACCCGCGTCTCGGTGACGGGCACCCATACCCAATACAGCGGAACAGAGGCCAACGCCGTACCCACCCAGCCGGTGTAGAACTGCGTGGTCATGGCGTCTTCGGTACGTGTCATCTTGCTGGTGAGCAACTGAAACGCCGCGTTCACGATGACCAGCGTCAACGGGATGAGCAGTGACCAACCAAACACATCGGTGCCTGGCCGCACGATGATGAGCGTGCCGATAAACCCGCCACACACCAGCCACACGCGCTGCGCGGATACATGCTCACCCAACATGCGTGCAGCCAGCAAGGTGACCAACAAGGGCACGACCATCACAATGGCCGTGAACTCGCCCACAGGCAAAATCTTCAAGCTCAAAAACGCAAGCCCCGTCACGGAGGCCAACAACACGCCGCGTGTGATCTGCTGGCGAGGGTTGTTGGTTTTAAAAACCGCCAAGCCTTTGATCGGCAAGACCACCGCCGTGGTGAGCAAGGCTTGGAAAAAGTAGCGCGCCCATATGGCCATCATCACGGGCACCACCGTGGTCACGCGCTTGGTGGTGGTGTCTAACGTGGCAAAGCACATAACCGCCATCAGCAACAAGCAGATGCCAAGCAAGGCGGAGGGTTGTTTTTTATGAGACATCAGGCTTTGCTTTTGGCATGCCGCTTGTTGTTGCAACGATCGTGGCTGATGGCCAGATTGTCTTGGTGGCTGTTGCCGCCTTCGCTCAGCGGCAGGATGTGCTCTAGCGTGGCGTCAGCGTGCGCCACAGGCTCTCCGCAGACCCAACACGGCACCACGCCATGCAATTGGCGGGCGACCGTTTTGTAGATCTTGTCGCGGGTGAGCTTGAGGCGACTCAAAGCAATTACTTCAAACGAGCCGTCAAAGTTTTGGCGTAGGCGTCAAAGTCTTGGATAGGACGCTTGGCCACACCCGAGGCTTCAGCCGCACGCGCCACCGCAGGGGCAATGCGTTGGATGAGGCGACTGTCAAAGGGTTTAGGAATGATGTTGTCCACACCAAAAGACAAATCCAAACCGGGGTAAGCGGCTTTGACTTCGTCGGTCACATCCAACTTGGCCAAGTCGGCGATTTCGCGCACACAGGCAATCTTCATGGCCTCGGTGATCTTGGTTGCACCGCAATCCAACGCACCACGGAAGATATACGGGAAGCACAACACGTTGTTCACTTGGTTGGGGTAGTCGGAGCGGCCGGTGGCAATGATGCAATCGGGGCGCACAGCTTTGGCCATCTCGGGGCGAATTTCTGGCTCGGGGTTGGCCAAGGCCAAAATGAGCGGCTTGTCGGCCATGGTTTTGACCATGTCTTGCGTCAACACACCAGGCGCGGAGCAACCCAAGAACACATCAGCGCCGTTGACCGCATCAGCCAAGGTGCGCAGCTCCGTCTTTTGTGCAAAGCGGGCTTTGGACGCGTCATAGCCACCGGGGCGCCCTTCGTAAATCACACCTTTGGAGTCACACACAAAAATGTGCTCGGGCTTCACACCCAAGCCCACAAACACGCCAAGACAAGCCAATGCCGCAGCGCCAGCGCCAGACACGGCGACTTTGATGTTGGCAATGTCTTTGCCAGCCAGCTCCAAACCGTTCAGCATGGCGGCAGCCGAGATGATGGCTGTGCCGTGCTGGTCGTCGTGGAAGACGGGGATGTGCATGCGTTCGCTGAGCTTTTGCTCAATGTAGAAACACTCAGGGGCTTTGATGTCTTCGAGGTTGATGCCACCGAAAGTGGGTTCCATGGCGGCGATGATGTCCACCAGTTTGTCGGGGTCGCGCTCGTCGAGTTCGATGTCGAACACGTCAATGCCCGAGAACTTCTTGAACAAGCAGCCCTTGCCCTCCATCACTGGCTTGCCGGCTAATGCGCCGATATCGCCCAAGCCCAACACGGCCGTGCCGTTGGTGATGACGCCCACCAAGTTGCCGCGACTGGTGTATTCGTAGGACAGCAGCGGGTCTTTCTCAATCTCCAAGCAGGGGTACGCAACGCCGGGGGAATAAGCCAAGCTCAAATCGTGTTGGTTATCCAAAGGGTGTGTTGGCTCCACGCTGATCTTTCCCTTGGTGGGGACGCGGTGATAGTCCAGCGCGGCTGTGCGCAATGCTTGTTCTGCGGGGGTCATTGAAGAAGGCTCCGAATTATTTCAAAAAATGGGGGATATCCTACTCACTCTGGGGCTGAGTTCCTGGCTTCAAGACAACAAACACCCACATCGCCACAAACGACACGGCGGCCGAGCAAGCAAACGCCCATTCCGGCGCGATGGCCCACCAAGCACCTGCGACCAAAGAGGCCGGTAAATACAAAGCCCCAGTGACAAAGCCATAAATCCCCATCGCAGAGGCGCGTCGGTGAGGCTCTAGGTCGGCAATGAATGCCTTGCTTTGTGATTCATCGATGGCATAAAAAAGGCCGTACACGCCAAAGACAGCGATCATCTCCCAGCGCTTGCTGACCACCATCAACCACAGGTTCATGCCCGCGTACAACGCATAGCCCAGCAACACAATGCGGCGTCGCCCCACCTTATCGCCCAGCTTGCCCACCCAAGGCGAAAACAACACGCAAGTGATGTTGAACAAGGCGTAGAGCAACACGATCTCGGTCACGCCAAAGCCCACCGCATGGGCTTTGAGCAAAATAAAACCGAGGCTGAAATAGCCCAAAGCAAACACGCCCGCAGGCCACAAGAAACGCTTGAAACCCACGCTCAGTTGTTGCCAATTTTCGCGAATGGGCTCGCGCACATGCACGGGCGCCGCTTGCTCGGGAATGCGCGTCAGCACCCACACGCTGATGACCGCAGGTACAAAGGCCACCACAAACAAGGTGGCATAAGCACTCACTGACTCACCCAACCAGGACAACAAGGCATAGGCCACCAGCGGCCCCAACACTGCACCCGCCTTGTCCAAAGCCTTGTGCACACCAAAGGCGTAACCCCGCGTCGCTTGGCCCGAGATGGACGACAGCCAAGCATCACGCGGCGCGCCCCTGAAGCCTTTGCCCAAGCGCTCAATGATGCGAAACACCGCCAAGCCCGCAATAGATGATGACAACAACAGGATGGATTTAGCGAGCGTGGAAAAGCCATAGCCCGCGATGACAAACCACTTACGCCGCCCGCTTCTGTCCGACAGCCATCCCGCCAAATACGTGAGCGACGAGGCTGACAAGTCAGCCATGCCCTCAATCAGCCCCAACAACGCGGTGGATGCGCCGGCGATGGTGGTGAAGAAGATCGCGAACACCGAGAAAATCATCTCCGAACTCAGATCGGTGAGAAAACTCACCACACCGAGTTTGATGATGTCGGGGTGAAGCTTCGAACTTTCGGTTGGCGTAGGCTGGTTCATAGGTCAGATTCATTGTCCACCCGGCACATGCGTAAGTACAGATGGCAACCGACAACCTGTAGGAGATACATACACTTATGCCCTCCCATCAGCCAACCTCAAGCCGCCCACACCATGCAAGCTCTGCTCAACGCCATCGCCACGATGGCCCTGCCCACAGACGCACAGCGCGTCTTCCATGGCCGTGGCGGCTTGTACCCAGGCTGCGAGCAATGGGCGCTAGACGCGTTCCCGCCCGTGTGGGTGCTGACCAGCTTTCAAGCGGTGAGCGAGGACGAACTGGCCACCATCGGTGCTGCGCTGTCAGCGCGCTGGACTCAGATCGCGCCGGACCAACCTCTGAACTGGGTGTTTCAGTGCCGCGCTGAAGGCCACCTTGAAACCCGCTTGATGCGCGGCACTGTGCCCGAACCGCATGTGGTGACTGAAAACGGTGCCAGCTTTCGGGTGCATGTGCTCAAAGGCCAAAACCACGGCCTGTTCCTTGACATGGCCGAAGGCCGCGAATGGGTGCGTCAAATGGTGCGCAACTACCCCGCCACGCAGTCGCGCCTGAAAGTGCTCAACCTGTTTGCTTACACCTGCGCTTTTTCGGTGGTGGCCTTGCAAGCCGGCGCCAAACAAGTGGTGAATGTGGACATGAGCCACGGCGCAATGGCGATTGGTCAACAAAACCACCCGATCAACGGCATCACCACAGGGGCAACTTTTTTGATGCACGACATTTTTAAGACGTGGGGCAAGATCACGCGCAGCGGGCCTTATGGCTTGGTCATCATTGATCCGCCCAGCTACCAAAAAGGCAGTTTCATTGCCACCAAAGACTACGCCAAACTCATGCGCCGCTTGCCAGAGTTGCTGGCACCCGGTGGCTACGCGCTGCTGTGTTTGAACGCGCCTGAACTGGGCTTGGCCTTCTTGCAAGACCAAATGAAAGAGCTGGCCCCCGAACTGACCTTTGTGCAGCGCGTGGCCAACCCTGCGGCGTTTGCCGATGTGTCGCCCGAACGTTCGCTCAAGGTGCTGGCGTACCAGCTGCCGCCATTGCCCGTATCGCCTTCACCTGCCACCCTGGAGAGCGAAACATGAGGTCTCACATCGCCATCGTCAATGTGGACAACTGCGACACCTGGACCCGTTACCGCAACGGCTTGTGCAACACCTGCGCAGCCAACTGCTGCACCATGCCTGTGGAAGTGAAGTTGCCCGACTTGGTTCGCCTTGAGCTGGTCGACCCATTTGAAGCCGAACATGAAGAGCCCAAGCAAATTGCCAAGCGTCTGCAAAAAATGGGCGTGATTGACCACTTCAATTTCAAGAACAGCATCTTCACCCTGTCGCGTCGCAGCAATGGCGACTGCCAAAACCTCGATGCCAAAACACGGCGTTGCACCGTGTATGAAAAACGCCCCAACACCTGCAGACTACATCCGCAAGTGGGGCCAAGACCGGGGTATTGCCCCTACGGGGCGGTGCGTTAAAACTTAGGCATGCCGCAAGGGTTCGAGCAACTCGCTCAAACCGTTGTGGTCAATCTCGTGCATCAAATTTAAGAGCCGTCCGATTTCACCCTTGGGAAAACCTTCGCGCGCAAACCAGTTGAGGTAATTGCCAGGCAGGTCGGCCAACACCGTGCCGTGGTGCTTGCCAAACGGCATACGCAGGGTGACCAGTTTTTGCAAATCTTCTGGGTTCATCGCTTGGGCTTAGTTCAGAGCGTCCAACAAGTCTTGCGTATCGCGGATGATGGGCTGCGCCAATTGCAGCAACAAATGCCCATCGATTGCCTGCTGCGCCCAACGGTTTGACGCCTCCAACACGGGATGCGTGTGCAAATAGTCAGGCACTTCAAAGTCTGGCATTTCCTGCTTGAAAGCCAACAGCATGCTGAGATAGCCCGCGAAATACAAGCTGAACATCAGCGCGTTGGCCGCTTCTTGACTAATTTCTCGGCGCCCCACCAAGAGCAAAAAAGAAGCTCTGGCGGCGTCAATCGTGGGTAGCTCGTGGGCTTGGAGTTGGAACTCTTCATCCAACATTTGGCAGGCCTTGTCCCACTGCGCTTGGGCTTCTGTCGTTTGGTTCATCATGTCAAATTCTGCTTAAGCCAGCATCGTACCCTTGCACTTCTTAGCACCGCAGCGACAAGCGTATTTGGCACGCAGCGCATCGGTCAAAGGTTCATCACTGACGAGCCCGTAGTTGAACGTCAGCTCTTCACCTCGCCAGACTTGGCGTCGGGTTTTGATGAAGATACGCCCCTTCACCTCATCAGGGACGCAGTTGGGGCTGCACGAGTGGTTGATCCAACGCGAGGCATTACCGCCGTGCAAGCCATCAATCACACGCGAGTCGTCGATATGAAAGTAAAACGTGTGCTCGGGGTTGGCAGGATCGTGCGGATGGCGGCGCAACGCCTCGGCCATGGAAATGATCTCGCCCACGTATTCGATGACGGTCACGCCAGCGGCCATGTGGCACAGGGCGAACACGCCGTTGCCGTGGACGGGGGAGGATTGGACGTCGATGCGGGGATGACTCATTTGGATCAGGTTCGATGACCCCCAGCTACCTTACTCAACGGTCACCGACTTGGCCAGATTCCTCGGCTTGTCCACATCCGTCCCCCGCGCACAGGCGGTGTGATAGCTGAGCAACTGCAGCGGCACCACATGCAAGATGGGCGAGAGCACGCCGTAGTGCTCGGGCATGCGGATGACGTTGACGCCTTCGCTGCTTTCAATCTTGGTGTCGCCATCGGCCAGCACATACAACACGCCGCCACGGGCGCGCACTTCTTGCATATTGCTTTTGAGTTTTTCTAGCAAGGCGTCGTTGGGGGCCACGGTCACCACGGGCATGGCGCTGGTGACCAAAGCCAAGGGGCCGTGTTTCAACTCGCCCGCAGCATAGGCCTCGGCGTGGATGTAGGTGATTTCTTTGAGCTTCAACGCGCCTTCGAGCGCGATGGGGTAGTGCGTGCCACGGCCCAAGAACAAAGCGTTTTCTTTGCTGGCAAAGTCTTGCGCCCAGGCAATGAGTTGCGGCTCTAGCGCCAACACGGCTTGCAGCGCGGCAGGCAAGTGGCGCATTTCTTTGATGTGCGCGGCTTCTTGCGCGTCGCTCAAGCGGCCTTTGGTTTGCGCCAAGGCCAAGGTGAGCAAGAACAAGCCTGCCAGCTGCGTGGTGAAGGCTTTGGTGGAAGCCACGCCAATCTCTGCGCCCGCACGGGTGACGTAGGCCAGCTTGCACTCACGCACCATGGCGCTGGTAGACACGTTGCAAATGGTGAGCGTTTTGTCCATCCCCAAACTTTGGGCATGACGTAGTGCGGCCAAGGTGTCGGCGGTCTCGCCCGACTGGGTGATGGTGACCACCAAGCTGTTGGGGTTGGGCACGGATTCGCGGTAGCGGTACTCGCTGGCAATTTCGACTTGGCAGGGAATTTTCGCAATCGCCTCAATCCAATACTTGGCCACGCAGCCGCTGTAATAGCTGGTGCCGCAGGCGAGGATGAGCACGTTGTCGATGGCTTGAAACACGCGATGAGCGCTTGCGTTCGTTTCACCGTTATCGCCGATGCCATCGAACAACTCAGGCGTGATGCCCTCAATGCCTTCCAACGTGTCGGCAATGGCGCGCGGCTGCTCGAAGATTTCTTTTTGCATGTAGTGGCGGTAAGGCCCCAGTTCGGCCGCGCCACTGTGGGCTTGCACGGTTTTGACTTGGCGTGTGACCGCTTTGTGGTGGCGGTCTTGCACCCAGTATTTGCCGATTTGAATGTCCACCACATCGCCCTCTTCGAGGTAGACGATTTGGTCGGTCACGCCCGCCAAAGCCATGGCGTCGCTGGCCAAGAAAGTTTCGCTGTGCTCTTTGCCCACACCCAAGATAAGCGGTGAGCCAGCGCGTGCGCCAATGACGCGGTGGGGCTCGTCTTTGTGGAACACAGCGATGGCATACGCACCGTGCAATTGAACGATGGCAGCTTTCACGGCTTCAAACAAGTCGCCGTTGTAGAGGCTGTCAACCAAGTGGGCGATGACTTCGGTGTCGGTTTGGCTTAAAAATTCATAGCCTTTGGCTTGTAGCGCGGCGCGCAGCTCGTCGTGATTTTCGATGATGCCGTTGTGCACCAGCGCCACGCGGCCCGCTTTGCCAGGTACATCGCCTGTGTAAACGCCAGCGCCCGCTCCGGTGCCGTGGCTGAAGTGCGGATGCGCGTTGTGCACCGCAGGCACGCCGTGCGTGGCCCAGCGCGTGTGCGCAATGCCAATGCCGCCCTCGATGTGGTCGGCCTTGACTTGGTCCATCAACTCAGACACGCGGGCGGTGCTGCGCGCACGTTGCAAGCCCCCTTGCTTGGCTCCAAGGCTGGCCGAGTGCACCGCCACGCCACACGAGTCGTAGCCACGGTATTCCAGCCGCTGCAAACCTTGCACGAGGATGGGAACGATGTTGCGGGTAGAAACGGCGCCGACGATGCCACACATAAAGATCACTCCTAAATTGGGTTGCCCGAATATTAGGCGGCTCGAATAGAAATTTCTTGTTTATTTAATCCACTATTTGAACGAAAATTCCATCTCTTCCACATTTTGGAATTTAATTCTGTTTTGTTGATTTTTATGAAACAAACATCTCTAGACGCCACCGATTTGAAGCTGCTCGACGCCTTGCAGCACGACGCCACCCTCAGCAATGTGGCCTTGGCCGAGCGCCTGAAAATCTCGCCTCCCACCTGCTTGCGCCGGGTGAAGCGACTGACGGACGAGGCTTGGATTGAGCGGCAAATTGCAGTGCTCAACACCGACAAATTGGGCGAGGCACTGGGCCACGGCCTGACGGCCTTGGTAGAAGTCACGCTAGACGCACAAGGCGCTGAACACCTTGATGCGTTTGAGCAGCGCGCTGTGGCCGACGACGCCGTGCAGCAATGTTGGCGCGTGTCGCCGGGACCTGACTTTGTGTTGGTGGTGCAAGCGGCAAACATGCCCGACTATTTGGCCATCACGCAACGCCTGCTCACGCAAGACGCGAATGTACGGAATGTGAAAGCCTTTTTTTCGACCAAACGGGCGAAGTTCACCAGCACTTGGCCCGTGCTTCGTTAGTGCAATCAGGCAAACGTGTTCTTTAATCCGCCTACAGCGTCGATGTGACCTTCGACAAATGTCGTGGCGTATCGGGATTGAGGCCGCGTGCGCGCGCGACTGCATTCACAAACAAATAAAAGGTCTGTATCGCGGCAATGGGATCAAGGTCCTCAACATCGGTCGTTGCAAGGGTTAAGTCGCGCGCTTCAACATCAGCTGGCGCAGCCAACCAAACATTGGCACCCCGTTGGCGCATCTCATGCGCAAGCTGAATCAAGCCAGCTTGCGCTGGGCCACGCAGCGCAAAAATGAGCATGGGATAGCCCATGTCCACCAGCGCCATAGGGCCGTGTTGCACTTCAGCGCCACTGAATGCTTCCGCCTGAATGCCACAGGTCTCTTTGAATTTCAACGCCGCCTCATTGGCAATGGCAAGGCCTGGACCACGCCCGATGACCAACAATCGGTTTGCCTCCTTGAGTGCAGATACGGCAACAGACCAATCGAGGGAGCAAGCGAGGGTCAAGGCGCTCGGCAAAGTTTTTAAGCCTTGCAACAGATCAGCATGCTGTCCCCAAGTAGCCGCTAGTCTTGCCGCCGCCACCAAGGAACAGATGTAGCTTTTGGTAGCGGCCACGCTTTGCTCAAGACCCGCGTGCAGCGGAAGCGCCCAACTCACAGCATCCGCCAGAGGCGAATCGACGACATTGACCAAGGCCACCGTCGTCGCACCTGCGGCCGTGAAGGCTTGCATCGGAGCGACCAAGTCCGGACTGCGACCCGATTGCGAGACAGAGACGGCCAGAAGCCCCTGATGGGCCATTGGCGCTTGGTATAGGGTTATCAGCGACATCGGCAAAGAGGTCACCAACCGACCGGTGCGTGACATCACCAAATAAGCGAAATAGGACGCCGCGTGGTCCGAGCTGCCGCGCGCGACCGTCACGATGCCGGTGGGCGGGGCGGCACGCAAAGCGGCACCCAAAGCCTCATACCGATCGGCGTCGTCAGCCATCTGAATTGCCACTTGCGTGGCTGAGGCACATGCCTCTTGGTACATCTTGGTTGTCATAAATCAGTGGGGTGGTTGATAGAAAAAAGTGACTGCAACAGCAATTGCGAAGCCCCCGTCATGGCGTCACCGCGCGCTGCGATGCGTCGACGAGCCAATGCTTCTGGCAATCGAGGTACGAGTTGTTGACCGACGCTGCCTGCGATCACCAGAGGCAGCTTTTCTTGCGGATCCAGTGCGTGGCTGATGGCGCACAGACTGCTCACGGCTTGCGCGACCAAGTCTTGCGCGTGCGCGTCTTGCGCCGCCATGTCAAACACCAAGGGGGCGCAACTCGCGTAGGTGTTCTGATTGGCCCGACCACACCACTCCAGCAATGCGGCACCCGTACCACCAACGTGATGCAAGATGGCGCGCGTCAGTGGGCCAGCGCCGAGGCGTCCGTCCAGCGCCTGTTGCGTGAGACGAACCGCTTGCAGGCCAAGGTCAGCGCCACTGCCTTCATCGCCACACGGAAAGCCCCAACCGCCGACCGTGCGCAAAGCCCCCTCCGCGTCCTGAGCCAGTCCAATCGACCCAGTGCCAACAATGACCAAAGCGCCGGCCAAACCACCGTGTGCACCGTGCAATGCGGTGACCGCGTCCGAATGCAAATCCACATGGGCATAACCTGGATTGCCCGTCAAAAATTGTTGGGCCCACACTGGGTTATTGGCCCCCGCCAGCCCCAAACCTAATGCGGTGTTGGAAGGAACAAGGGGCTGCCCATCGTGTGGCAGTCGGCCCGAGAGCACGGCCTGCGTCAAAGCCTGCGAAATGTTCTGCCAAGCTTGCACGCTGCCTTGCATCAGACCCGACGCACCGGATCGGGCCTCGCCAACTCTCGCTCCGCTGCGGTGCCAGACCCTCACCCGTGTGCTGGTGCCACCGCCATCTACGGCCACCACGTAGTGAATCGATTCGGGAAGAGGTCGCGACAGATGCAAGGCTGTCATCGTGTGTGTGCGGCACGCATATTGCCGGGATGACGACGTAAACAGGCTTGACCATCAGCTCGGAACAGATGCAGTGACTGCGGCGCTGCACGCACGCGCAAGACATCACCCAATCTGACTTCCGCACTTCCATCGCCACGCAAAATCAGATCCTGGCCGTCGTCCGTGCGCACATGCAACAGGTTCGACTCTCCAAGATGTTCCACCAAGGTGATTTCGGCTGTGAACACCAAATCCTGGCTTTCCGTGTGCACATCCATGGGCACCACATCGCAGTGCTCCGGCCGCACGCCGAGTTCTACCGTCTCACCGGGCTGTAAGGTGCCGCCATCGACGGTGGCAAACGCGGTTGCGCCCGAACGCAATCGGACACGCACCCCTTGATCGCTCACGTCCACCACACTTGCAGGCATCAAATTGATCATGGGCGACCCAATAAATGTGGCCACGAAGCGATTGGCGGGTTGCTGATAAAGCGTCAAAGGTGTGCCCGCTTGCTGCACACGCCCTTCATTGAGCACGACGATTTTGTCGCCTAGCGTCATGGCTTCGACTTGGTCGTGCGTGACATACACCATGGTCGCCCCTAAATCACGGTGCAAGCGCGCCAATTCGATGCGCGTCTTGGCTCGCAAAGCAGCATCGAGATTAGACAAAGGCTCGTCAAACAGAAACAAACGCGGCTCTCGCACAATGGCGCGACCGATCGCCACGCGCTGACGTTGGCCACCGGAGAGTTCACGGGGCAAACGCGTCAGCAAGTGGTCAATATGCAGCACACGGGCTGCCTCGCGCACACGTTGGTCAACGTCACTTGGCTTGACACCGTGCAGCTTGAGACCAAAAGCCATGTTCTTGAACACAGACATGTGCGGGTACAGCGCATAACTCTGAAACACCATGGCGATGCCGCGTTCTGCCGGTGGAAGTTGGTTCACCACATCGTCACCAATGCGCAGCTCACCGCTGCTGATGGTTTCGAGCCCACAGAGCATGCGCAGCAAAGTCGACTTGCCGCAGCCGCTGGGGCCAACCAACACGACGAGTTCACCGTGCTCGATGTGCAGATCCACATCATGCAGGACGGGTGGGTTATGGCCGTAGGTCTTAGAAATTTTGCGAAGGGTAACGCTTGCCATGATGTGCGCCTTATTTGACGGCACCCGCGGTGATACCGCGAATGAGTTGACGAGAAAAAATTGCGTAAAGCCCCACCACCGGAACAATAGCCAGCGAGAGTGAGGCTAAGACAGCGTTCCAGTCGGTGGCGTATTGCCCCACAAACTGCTGAATGCCTAAAGTGATGGTTTGCGTTTGCTCAGACGGCGCCAAGATCAGCGGGAACCACAGGTCGTTCCAGATCGGCACCATGGTGAACACGGCCACTGTCGCCATCGCGGGGCGTATCAAAGGCACGATCACCAGAAAGAAGATGCGAAATTCATCCACGCCATCGCAGCGCGCCGCATCTTTGAGTTCGCCTGGCACCTGCCCCATGAACTCAGACAGAATCATCACCGCCAAAGGCAATCCCTGAGCCACGTAAACAATCACCAACGCGGTGAGCGTGTTGACCAGTTGAAAATTCACCATCAATTGCAAGATGGAGACGGTGCCCAACCGCATGGGCACCATAATCCCGAAGGCGAAAAACAGTCGCAGCCAGCGGTTACCGACAAAGCGGTATTCGGTCAAGGCATAGGCGGCCATAGCACCCAACAGCATGATGAAAAACAGCGATGCCACGGTGACCACGAAACTGTTACCGAAGAAATGCAACACATCGGAACGCGCCAGCACTTTGTCGTAGCCAATGAGCGAAAACGTGTCGGACGTTGGCCATGCCAAAGGGTCGCTGAAAATGGCATCACGGCTCTTGAAGGAGTTCATGAACACCAACAGGATGGGCAGTAACGCGAGCAGCAAATAGCCAATGAGTGCGACGTGCACAAAGACACGACCCGGGGCCAGCGCAGGGCGAGATAAGGTGTTGACGGGTTGCATGAAGGCCCTCGTTGCATCAGAGCGCAAAGCGCTGTAAACGGCGCTGAACCGCCAAGAAATATGCCGCCACACCCACCAGAATCACGATGAACATCAGTGTTGCCACCGCAGCTCCCATGGTGGGGCTAGCAACCTGCGATTGATAACCAAAGAAGGTTCGATAAAACAACGTGCCCAAAATGTCCGTGCTGTAGTTGGGCCCGGCCATCGCACCTTTGACGGTGTAGATCAGGTCAAACGCATTGAAGTTCGCTACGAAAGTCAAGATGGTCACCAGCCCTAGCGTGGGGCCTATGAGCGGTAGGCGAATTGACCAAAAGATGCGCCACGGCGTGGCACCCTCGACCAATGCGGCCTCCACGATGTCCTCGGGGATGGCAATCAGCGCGGCATAAATCAGCATCATGGGGATGCCGACGTATTGCCACACAGACATTAGCGATACCGTGATCAGCGCACTGCCCTCTAACCCCAGCCAAGGCTCAAACCAGTACGCCAAGCCGACCACATCTAGCAGTCGTTCAGAAACACCCCAAAGTGGCGACAAGATCAACTGCCAGATGAATCCGACGATGACCACAGACAACAACGTCGGTAGAAAAAAGAGGGTTCGATAGGTGGATGAAAAGCGCACATCCCTCAGCGAAAGCAGCGCCGCCAGCAATAGCCCAATAGGGTTTTGCACAAGCATGTGAATACCAAAGAACTTAAGGTTATTGACCATCGCATTCCAGAACGAAGACGACCACTGAGGGTCTTGCAAAATCGTCAGGTAATTGGATAAACCCACAAAGCTGCGCACGCCCGTGTCGTCAGTGGCGTAGAACCCCATGCGCAAAGTGTCCAAAAGCGGCCAGGCGCTGAACAATGCGTAGATACACAGTGCGGGTAGCAGGAACACCGCCACACGCCATGAAAAGCCCAGTTGCATAGAAAACTTCGATCAAGTGAAAGGATGGGGCTCTGGGCTTATTTGGCAGGCGCGTACCACTTGGCAAATCCGCTTTGGATTTGCGCCGCAGCGTCCTTGGGGGTCATCTTCTGATTGATGACCTGAGAGCCGACACTCCACAATTCGTTTTCCATACTCGGCGTGCCACGGCTCATGATCTGAGCATTCAAGCGAATGGTGCTCTTGCATTGGGCGCGCCAGCTGATCATTTCCTTGGCGACCGGGTTCTTGACATTCAACTTATGGTTTGACAAGGAGAAAAAGCCCGTGACTTTGTTGGTGTACAGGTCCGCAAACTCCTCACTCGCGAGCCAATTCAAAAACACCTTGGCATCGGCCTTGTTGGGGCTCTTGCTGTTGATGCCCATGGCGATGTCGGTGTGATCAGAGATATAGCAAGCGTCACCTGCCTTTTGCACGGGTGGTTTGAAAGCACCCAATTCAACTTTGCTGTTTTGTTCAAAGTAGGAAATATCCCACGAGCCCGCCGGATAGATGGCCGCCCGCCCCGTACCAAACAAATTCTGTGAATCTCCATAGGTTTGGGCCTGGTAGCCCTTGGGCAAGTAGTTGGACCATTTGGACATCACGTCGAAGGTGCTGACGAACTCAGGATCCGTGAACTTTTTCTTGCCAGCAATGAGCGCCTTGCGCCCCTCTTCACCCTTCCAGTGATTGGCACCCATGCTGGTGAACACAATCTGTGTGGTTTCCCATTGGTCCGCTGTCCCCAAAGCCAGCGGCGCAACTTTGCCAGCCGTTTTGATTTTGTCCAGAACGCCAAAAAATTCCGCTTCAGTTTCAGGAACCTTGAGCCCCTGTTCAGCAAACACCTTTTTGTTATAGAAAAAGCCATGGATCACCGAAGCCATTGGCATGCAATAGGTGGACTTGCCATCGTCGGTTTGCCACGCCACTTGAGCTGAGTCAGGAAAATTCTTCAGCGATGCCATGCCATTGAGTGCGTCAAGTTGCCCCTTCTTGAACAAGTCCAGCGAGACGTCAAACGGGCGACAAGTGATCAGATCACCGGCGGTGCCCGCGCTCAGACGCGCATTGAGCGCCGAGTTGTATTCAGGAGGCGATGTCGGTAGAAACTTCACACGTATGCCGGGATGGGTCTTGTTGAAAGCAGGCACCAGCACCTCTTCCCACAATGTTTTGTCATCCACTCGCCAACTCTCGATGATGAGATTGCCCGCATGAGCCAGGCTATGGCACAACATCAAGGCACTTACGGCAACGAATCGAAGGTCAAATTTCATGGGGCAATTTCTCCAAATGGTTGAAGGTTGAAGCGGGAGGCTTGGTGCTTTGCGCATGCGGCTTCAACCCGTCAGAGCGGCAGAGGTTATGCTGATTGCCATGTAATTTTTAACGCACCAACCGGCCCAGGCTAAATCACATAAGCCGTTGATTTAATTGAATTTTTTAAACTTTATCCCGACATGTACGACAGGTTTTGCAAGACTCAAAGCAAGGTTCGCCCGTGACCCTTGAATGGGCAACGACCCCGGCGCAAGATAAAGTTACAAAACGAAAAGAAATGAAAGCTTTCTTTCGCGCTTCGTCGCCTTTCTTGCTCGGGTTTACCCTGTTTTTTTGCACGATCCCCGCGCAGGGACAGACCCCCGTCACCTCCGTCGAAGTCATGCATTGGTGGACATCCACGAGTGAGCGACGTGCAGCGGGCCAACTCGCGAATCAACTCTTACTCGCCGGAATGCAATGGAAAGACGCCGCCGTTCCTGGTGGGGGCGGTATGGCCGCAGTGAAAGTCCTCAAAAGCCGCGTGCTGATGAGCACCCCGCCTGATGTCGCACAGTTAATCGGTACCACGCTGACCGACTGGGCGGACATCCAGCTGGTGCTACCGCTCAACGCCGTGGCGCAACGTCAGCGCTGGCAAAACGCCCTATTTCCAACGGTATTGGAATTGATCACCTACAAAGGAAATGTGATTGCCGCGCCCTTGGGTATTCACCGCATCAACACTTTGCTTTACAACCGACGATTGTTCGCTCGCCTGCATCTGCCTCCTCCCAAGAACTGGGCGCAGTTTGAGGTGGCCGCCCATCAACTCCAACAACTTGGTGTGCGACCCTTGGCTTGGAGCGATGAGCCGTGGCAAATTGCAACGATTTTTGAGTGTGTGTTGCTCGGTGAAGTCGGCCCAAAGCTGTATCAAGACCTTCTCGTCAACAGACAGGCAGCCGCATGGATGGATCCAAAGGTGACGCGCGCTCTGTTGCGCCTGCGATGGCTGCGTACATTGGCAGGGGAGACACCACAGGAACGCTTGTGGAGCGACAACACGCGTGCGTTGATGAACGCTGCCACCGGCATGATGATCATGGGCGATTGGGCGCGCGGCGAATTGATGGCTTGGGGCGCCAATCCCACACGCGACTTTGGCTGCATTGAAGTGCCGGGCACCAACGGCATGCACCTCTACAGCATCGACACACTGGCCATGCTGGTCAGCCCTCACCCGCATGAATCCGTGCAAGAAAAAGTAGCTGAAGTGGTGGTCGGCCCCACGGCCCAACTCGCCTACAACCGCCTCAAAGGTTCGGTGCCCGTGCGTCGTGACATCGATCCAGCCAACTTAGACAGCTGCGCACGTCAATCGTGGGAAACCTTTGCCAACCCCTCAAGCGCCAGAACACCCAGCTTGGCCCACCGCATGGTGGCCGACGAAAACACCAAAGACGCCGTGGCCCAAGCACTGTGGCACTACCTGACACAGCCCCAAAGCGACCCACAGGAAACCCAGCGTCGCTTGGCTCGCATCATGCGTGCGCCCGCGATGGCACGCTAAGAAAGACCCATTCATGTTCAAAACTATTCTTGTGGTCGATGACGATCTAAAAACCAGAACCCTGCTGAAAACCTATCTAGAAAAACATCAGTACCAAGTGCGCATCGCACATGACGGCGCGAGCTTCATCGCTGAATTTGACCGGTGCATGGACCAACTCAGTTTGGTCATCTTGGATGTGATGCTGCCCGACACCGATGGCTTCACGCTGTGCCAAACGGTGCGCAAAGCATCAAGCATTCCGATCATCATGCTGACGGCGAGCGCCGACGAAACTGATCGCATCGTGGGCCTGGAACTGGGGGCCGATGACTACATCGCCAAGCCCTACAACCCGCGCGAACTATTGGCACGCATCAAAGCCATCCACAGGCGGATGCACGTGGCAACGCCCGCAGGCCCCATCCGCTATTTGCGGTTTGCAGGCTTCTCGATGGACTTGGTGGAGCGGCTGTTGACGGATGCGCATGGTCAACCCGTGACCATGACCAGCATGGACTTCAACCTCTTGCGCTTCTTTGCGGAGCATGCAGGCGAAACCCTCGAGCGTGGGCGGCTCATGGAGCAAACCAGGGGCCGAGACATCGGGCCCTTGGACCGCTCGCTGGACGTGCAGATCAGCCGTTTGCGCCAACGCCTACAAGATGACGGCAAACAAAACGCGCTGATTAAAACCGTGCGTGGCAGCGGCTACGTCTTTTCGGCAGAGGTTAGCCAACATGGCTGAACCCAAGGCCACCCGTCGCAACTTCTACCTGCTGCCCGATAGCCTGCTCGGCCGGATCGTCGTGGTGATGGCGCTAGGCGTGATCAGTGCGCAAATGTTGGGCACGCTGCTATGGGCGCGGCAGTTGCGCGAAAGCGCGCGCGCGGAGGCCTTGATTGCGGGCCAACACATCGCCAAAAATGCCGTGGGCAGTCTGCGTTTTTTTCGGGACTTGCCGCCCCAATATCGACCTTTGCTGATCGAACAACTGCGCACCATGGGCGGTACACGCTTTTTCGTGAATGTGAACAAATCCGAAGTTGCGCTGCAACCTGTGCGCGACAACCCACTGGTGGATGCGGTGGTTGAGGTGATCCAACATGAGCTGCACAGCCAACTGGGCCGTGCACAGGCAACCGCAATCGCCTTTGCATGGCCCGAGTCGCTGCAGGTCTCCGACGATGGTCGCACCGTGAAAGACTTGCCTGAGTCTTGGGTCGAGGCAACCCTGTTGCTGCACCCACGCCCAGCCCCCGTGTTGGTCATTCAAAGCGAGTTTGAGCCCGGACGATGGTTGTTTTTGGCAACCACCATGCCAGACCCGTATTTCTTAGACAACGCGAACCCACTCACCAAAGACCGCGTACTCATGCAACTCGCCACCTTGGCAACGGTGCTGCTGCTGTCTGTGTTGTTGGTGCGCGGGTTGATCCTGCCGATCAATCGAATTGCTTCGGCGGCCAACGCCTTTGGCAACGACATTTCGCCCGAACCTGTGCCAGAAACTGGCACCGCCGAATTGCGCCACACAGCACGCGCGTTCAATGACATGCAAGCGCGCATTCAAGGCTATTTGGTAGACCGTGAGCGCCTGTTTTTAGGAATTTCCCATGGGTTAAAAACGCCCATCATGCGGCTCAAACTACGCACCGAACTTCTGGATGATGAGGCCTTATGCGCAGAATTTCACGAGGATTTGGACGATCTGGATGTCATGGTCAAAGCGGCGTTGCAAAGTTTGAAAGACACCGACATCCATGAAAACGTCATACAGGTGCGGCTGGACAATTTGCTGGAACGGCTGGCACGGCGACCCATCCATCCAGGAGCCCACATCGAATGCGCGTTCGTACCTATCGCCGTGTTGGGCAAGCCGCTCGCTTTAGAACGCGCACTGAGCAACCTGCTGGACAACGCCGTGCTGTACGGTGCGCGCGTGCAATTGCGCTTGCGTCGCCTTGGGGCGCATGCGCTGATCGAAGTGCGAGATTTCGGCCCCGGCATTGCACAGGCCAACATGCCCATTGCGTTCGAGCCGCATGTGAGACTGCATCACGGCCAACAACAAAACCGTGCCGGATCCGGTCTTGGCCTTGGCATTGCGCGCAACATTGTGCAAGCGCACCAAGGCGAAATTCGCCTACATAACCACAGCGAAGGCGGACTGGTAGTGACCGTGATGCTGCCCGCGATTGACGAGACAAACACAAACGCGGGCTGAATCAGAATCACCGCCCTGGGCGTGTGGCTTGTCCTTCAAGCCAGACCTCTTGCACCTGAAGGTCGTGGTCCAAGATCACCACATCGGCCCACGCGCCCGGCATCAAGCGACCCCGATCCTGCAGCCCCAGATGATCCGCCGCAAAAGTAGACACACGGCGTGAGGCATCTGCCAAGCTCAGCCCAATGGCGTCGACCAGATTGCGCAAGGCAACGTCCATGGTCAGCACGGAGCCTGCGAGTGTGCCGTCAGGCAAACGCACCCCTCCTAGGCACTTGGTGACGGTGTGCCGACCTAACTGGTAGTCGCCATCTGGCATGCCCGCCGCCGACGTAGAGTCGGTCACACAATAAAGCTTAGGAATGGCGCGCAAAGCAGAACGAATGGCCCCTGGATGGACATGCAACAAATCGGGAATGATTTCTGAATAGTCGGCATGTGCGAACGCCGCCCCCACCATGCCCGGCTCACGGTGATGCAAGGCCGACATGGCATTGAACAAATGGGTAAAGCCCGTGGCGCCGCAACGCAACGCCGCAACGCCCTGCTCATAGCTGCCGGTGGTGTGACCGAGTTGGACGCGCATGCCCAAGGCCACCAAATCAGCGATCAACGCTTGGTTGTTGCTCACCTCTGGCGCCAAAGTGAGCAGTCGAATCGGCGCGACGTCATTCAAACGCTTGATTTCCGCGAGATTGGCGGGTCGTGCAAAGGGCGGTTGCGCCCCGAGTCGGGCCTCGCTGATGTAGGGGCCCTCGAGGTGCACGCCAAGCACGCGAGCCCCGCCCACGGCGGGCGTTCGACACAGAGGTGCGAGCGCTACAAAGGCCGCATCGATGTCTTCTTGTGGCGCCGTCATGGTGGTCGCCAAAAGCGATGTGGTGCCGTGCGATGCATGGAGCTGACTGACCTTGAATGCGGCGTCTCCCCCTTGCATGATGTCGTAACCAGCCCCTCCATGGACGTGGAGATCTATGAAACCCGGCAGCGCAATAGAGGCTCCCGCTGTTCGGACGCGCCCCTCATCGACGGCAGTGCCCAACACGGTATCGATGCGACCCGACGCATCCGACTGCAAACGCCCCTCTACAAAACCATAGGGGGTGAGAATGAAACCTTCAAAGACAGACATCATGTGGTGTTATTTCTTTTTAGCGGGCCGCTTGTAATTGGCAATGCTCACTTGCTTGCCGCGCGCCACGCTCAATGCACCAGGCTCGGTGTTCTTGGTGATCGTGGAGCCACCGCCTACGGTACCGCCAGCGCCAAGCGTGACGGGCGCAACCAACACGCAGTTGCTGCCGACATGCACATCGGCCTCGATGACGGTGCGGTGTTTGTTGGCACCGTCATAGTTAGCGGTGATGCTGCCTGCGCCGAAATTGACACGCTCGCCCACCGTCGCATCACCCAAATACGCTAAGTGATTGGCTTTTGCACCTTTGGCTAGGGTGGCGTTTTTGACTTCCACAAAGTTGCCAATGTGCACCTCGGCGGCCAGTTGTGCACCGGGGCGCAAACGGGCGAAAGGGCCAATGAGCGAAGCCTCACCGACTGTCACGCCGAGCTTTTCGCCGTCGATGTGGGTGAAAGGGTGAATCACCGCGCCCGCTTCAATGATGCAGTTGGCAATGACGCAGTTCGCGCCAATCTTCACACCTTGGCCGAGTGACACAGTGCCCTGGAAGATGCAGTTCACATCAATTTCCACGTCTTGCGCGCAAGTCAACGCGCCGCGCACATCAAAGCGTGCGGGGTCCATGATGCGCACGCCATCGGTCATGAAAGCTTGGGCTTGGCGCAGTTGAAACGCGCGCTCTAACTCGGCCAATTGCGTGGGGCTGTTGACGCCCGCCACTTGCGTGGCATCGCTGATTTTGTGGGCGACCACGGGCACGCCGTCGGCTTCGGCGAACTTGACCACATCGGTCAAATAAAACTCTTGCTGAGCGTTGTGGTTATCCAAGCGGGCCAGCCAAGGTTTAAGCAACTTCGCAGGCACAGCCATGATGCCGCTGTACACCTCGTTGATGGCGCGTTGTTCGTCGCTCGCGTCTTTGTGCTCAATGATGGCGTGCACCTGCCCGCTGGGGTTGCGCACGATGCGTCCGTAGCCCGTGGGATCGGCAAAGTCGATGGTCAGGAGCGCCAGCTGCTTGCCATCGCACAAGTCGAGCAAGGCTTGCAGTGTCTCGGGTTGTGTCAATGGCACATCGCCAGAGAGCACCACCACCACGCCGTCATCGGGCAGCAGTGGCATGGCTTGTTGCACGGCATGGCCCGTGCCGAGTTGCGGCATTTGGCGAGCGAATTGCAAGTGGTCCGCCGAATTGCCAGCCAGCAAAGCCGACTCGACGTGTTCAGCGCCGTGACCGGTGATAACGATGGTGTTGCGCGCCTTCAGGCTACGCGCCGTGTCAATCACATGCTGCACCAAAGCCTTTCCGGCAAGTCGGTGCAAAACCTTGGGCATACTGCTCTTCATACGGGTGCCTTTGCCGGCAGCCATGATCACCACATCTAACGCTGTCATGTCATTCATCCTTTTATTGCTAAGAATTATCCGCCAAACCTCTGTCTGGTTCGCACTCGCTACGCTGGTGGGAGTGAGTGGCTGCAGCACCATTAAATTGGTTTACAACCAGAGCGACGATTTGATTTACTGGTGGCTCGACAGCTACGCCGATTTGCAAGACGGCCAAAAGCCATTCACGCGCGACACGCTTTCTGACCTACAGCGTTGGCACCGTCAAAACCAACTGCCTGACTATGTGGCTCTGCTCAAACGCATGCAAGCCATGGCCCCACACGACATCACCCCTGCGCAAGTGTGCGCAGTGACCGAGGACATGAAAAACAGCTTTGTCACGCTGCTGCGTTTTGTAGAGCCCGCCAATACGCGTTTGGCCACACAGCTCCAGCCCGAACAGCTGCGCAGTATTCGCAAACGCTTTGACAAGACCAACAAAGACTGGCGCGCCGACTGGCTAGATCCAGACGCAGAAGACCGCCTGCGCTATCGCACCAAGCAAGCCACGAACCACCTTGAAGATTTTTATGGCCACCTCGACAAGCCCCAGCGCGAGGTGCTGCGCCAGTGGCTGACCGAGTCCATCTTTGATCCCGCCCTGAATTACGCCGAACGCGAGCGGCGCCAAGCAGACACGATCCAAACCTTGCAACGTATCGCGCAAGAAGGCAACGCCTCGGCACAAACGCAAACACTGATGCGCGGATTGGTTGACCGCAGCTTCAATTCACCCAACGAGCGTTACCGCGCCTACAGCCACGAACTTTGGAATGAAAACTGTGAAGGTTTTGCCAAGCTGCACAACAGCACTACGCCCGCACAACGCAAGCGCATGGTGGAAACGCTGCGAGGCTACGAGAACGATTTCAAAACTTTGATGGCTCAGAAATAATTCAGACCATCGGCCAAACCACGCCGTTGTCGTTGAGCAGGGCGTCCAGCGGCATGTCGTGCGCCTCGGGCATGAGGTCGGGCAAAAAGCCGTTGGTAAAACCCAAACCTGCTGTGAGTGGCTTGGGCTGCAAGGTGGACAAGGTGCGGTCATAGAAGCCACCGCCGTAGCCCAATCGGAAACCGCCGGGGCCGTAGCCCACGCAAGGCACAAAGAGCAAGGTGGGCACGACTTCTTCGGTGTCTTTGGGTTTGGGAATGCCATAGGCATCTTCTTCCATCGGGCAACCTGGGTACCAAGCGTGGAAGGTCAGAGTTTTGTGCGCCTTGTCGACCACCGGCAAGCCGATACGACGTCGCTTGGGCTCGTCGAGCAACTCACCATCTTCTTTCCAGCGATGCAGCACCGGCAACGGGTCAAACTCGCCCTTGATGGGCCAGTAGGCGCCAATCACCGTGTCAGGGCGATCGAACAGCCAAATGCGCATCACGCGTTGTAATAGATCAGCCCGTGCCAGCCGGTCGGGCATGCTCAAACGCTCTTCAATGAGCTGCTGGCGCAAAGTGCTTTTGTCCACAGATAATCAGTACATGAAGTTTTCATTCATTGTGTCACTGTTTACCAGCGTTTTCCTGACGTTCGGCGCCCTCTCGCCCAGCGTTGCTGCCACGGTCGTCACCAACCCAGAGGCGGATGCCGTCATCATCGACATGGCGCAAGCCTTCAAGCGCGGCGACCGCAAACGTCTGACGGCCCTGCTGCCCCAAGCCAAAGGCCACACGCTTGAGCCTTGGGCCGCTTATTGGGAACTCAAAGCCCGCCTAGACGAAGCCTCCAGCCAAGAAGTGCGCGCCTTCTTTGCCCGCTACCCCGCAACATACCAAGAAGACCGCCTGCGTAACGATTGGCTCTTGCTACTCGGCCAACGCCGCGACTGGACCACGCTGGCCGACGAACACAGCAACTACCGCATGCGCGATGACCGCGAGCTGCGCTGCTACTTCCTCACCGTGGAACTGCTGGAAAAGGGCCAGAAAGCCAGCCCAGCCATTGCCGACGAAGTGCGCAAAAACTGGATGGCCATGCGCGAAGCCGACGACGGCTGCACTTTGGCCGCTGACCGTCTGTACTTCACCAAACAATTCACCCCTATCGACATTTGGCGCAAAGCCCGTTTGATGGTGGAGCACAGCCGCCCACGCACCGCACGCAATGCCGTGCAAATCGTGGCGCCCGAAATTGCCAACATCGTGCCCGATGTGTACAACAACGCCGAGAAGTTCTTGGCCAAAAGCATTGCGGCGCCGCAGAAAGTGCGTCAAGAGTTGGTCGTGATGGCCTTGGTCAAAGTAGCCAGCACAGACCCAGACAAAGCCGACAAACTCATGCGCACCAAGTGGCAGCCTTACCTCACCACCGAAGAGCGCCACTGGGTGTGGGGCGTCATTGGTCGCCAGTCGGCCATGCGTTTGGATGATGAGGCGCTGAAATACTTCGCCCGTGTGGCCCATGACAAAGACCTGAATGACGACATGCTGGGCTGGAAAGCCCGCGCCGCTTTGCGCGCAGGCAACACGCCCAATTGGAGTGTGGTCGAGTCCAGCATTCAAGCCATGAGCGCCGATGCACGCAAAGATCCCACTTGGATTTACTGGTACGCGCGCGCTTTGTCCGCGCGCAAAAAACTCTCCCCACAAACTCAACAAGAAGCCATTGCTCAACTCGAAAGCATCGCTGGCGTGCGCGGCTTTTACGAACAACTCGCGCTTGATGAGCTGGGCCGCAAAGTAACCGCCCCCGCTCGCCCTCCTGCGCCGACCGTTGAAGAGATGGACGTGGCACGACGCAACCCATCCTTGCAACGTGCGCTTTACGCCATTGCCATCGGGCTGCGCTCTGAAGGCGTACGTGAATGGAACTACGCCACCAACCTCGTCAACGCTGACGGCAAGGCCGGCTTGATGAGCGACCGTGAACTACTGGCAGCAGCCCAACTGGCCTGCGACCATCAAGTGTGGGACCGCTGCATCAACACCAGCGAACGCACACGCGTGGCTTTGGACTTTGAACAACGCTTCCCCATGCCACACAAAGACGCGGTCATTGCACGCGCGAAGACCATCAACATTGACCCTGCCTATGTGTACGGATTGATCCGCCAAGAAAGCCGTTTCGTCACGGATGCTCACTCTGGCGTTGGCGCTTCAGGCCTGATGCAAGTCATGCCTGCCACCGCCAAATGGACGGCACGCAAAATTGGCCTGACTGGCTTTACGCCAGACCAAATCACCGACCGCGACACCAACATTGCCATCGGCACGGGCTATCTGAAATTGGTGCTCGACAGCTTTGAAGGCTCCATGCCCTTAGCCGCTGGTGCTTACAACGCCGGCCCAAGCCGCTCACGCCGCTGGCGCGCACCAAATGATGGCGCAGGCCCCTTGCTCGAAGGCGCAATTTGGGCTGAAAACGTGCCCTTCAACGAGACGCGCGACTATGTGAAAAAAGTGCTCTCTAACACCACAAATTACGCCGCGTTGATCACAGGCCAACCGCAGTCGCTCAAAACGAAGCTGGGCATGGTGGGGCCGCGTGATGCGATGGCTCCGGCAGAAAACCTAGAGCTGCCTTGATGCTTTAATCTTTTGCCAAGGCATAAAAAAACGCCTTGCATTGCAAGGCGTTTTTTTTGGTATTGGCTTGGATTAGAAGCGGTATCCGGCTGAAATGCCGAAACCTTTTGCAGTGCCGCCATCTTTTTTAGAGAACACCATGTAGTCAGCTTGGGCGTACCAATCTTTATTGATATCTGTTTGCAGACCTGCACCATAAGACAGTGAATTCGCGTTGTCGCCTGTAACGCTGACGTTGCCTACAGATGCCGTCAACTTAGCACTGGTGTAACCAATACGGGCAAAGACCTCAGTGCCTTTAGCAACTGAATATTTGGGTTTCAAATACACGCCGTAGCCAGCTACTGAAACGTCTACGTTGAAGCCCTGGACCATCTTGCTGTCCTTAGACGCAGTAAACAAGTAAACACCTTCAACAGACAAGTTGTCATTGATGTTTTTACCCAAGGTTACACGTCCAGCGACAGGAGTAACGTCAAGACCGGCACCGCTAATATTCATTGGCACCAAGCCACCTTCGACGTAAATGTCATTTGCAGCAGTTTGAGCACTTGCAACACCGGCCGTAGCCACCAAGACGAGAGAAGCCAGCATGCGGCTGATCGTTTTCATAAAAATCCTTAAGTTTTAAAATTTGGCGATTTGCCAAGGGTCAAAAAATCACCTGATTGCTACAGGTATGCAAAACTATAATTAGCTATATAGAATTACATTTATTATTGTAATACAAATTAATAATTAATAATATATTTAATATAGTTTTTAAGTTTTACTTACAGCAACCTCACGAATTTATCCCTGCTCATTACATAATTAAGGGTTAACCCTATAATCAAACCTTACTCAAGTCTGACGCCAGACATTTAAGGATTTCTATGACCACATTCGTTAACCTCAGCTACACCACCAGCCACCCCGGCGTGACTCGCTTTGAGCGCGCTTACGCATCGGGCAAAAACTTGGTTCAACGCCTACAACAAGAAAGCACTTACGCCGCTATTTTGTTGATGTTCGGCGCGTTGAGCCTCATCGCGTCGATCTACGACATCGTGGACGCCTCGCAAGAAGGCCAAGAGCTGGGCGCTTGGGTGGTTTTGTGGGCCGCCATTTTGGTGTCTTTGGTGGTTTGCGGTAAGTACTGCAAGCGTCAATTCGTGGCATGGCTCAAGGCCGACCGCGAAGCCCGTATGTGGGACCACGCCTTGACCGACTACCGTGTGATGGCCGACATCCGATTCGCCAAAGATCGCAGCGAATAAACATCAATTTGGATATATCGTTTTGACGCTTGAGCCTGCGTCGTACTTCTGAAAATAGTCGACAAGTCGCTCAAACGTCGCGGTCTCAGGTGCGCCAGGTTGGTCTGAAATAGACACCTCGGCTTTAAACAGCACCCCCATTAGCAATTTGAAGGCGCTCACCTTTACAGGCTGCGCCACGAAATGCGCTTTCTCTTGCGCCTTAATCACGCGAATGTCACTGGTTTGGTAGATCGCGGCGTTCACCACATCCAACACAAACTCCGTGCAGTTTTGCCGCCCCAGCGTATAGGGATTGGCAATGATGGAGTACTCACGCTGGTGCAGCTGCGCGTAGGTGGGTGATGCAATGACCTTGAGCAATTTGGCTTGCAACTCGGGCGATGGAATGATCAACCCCGACTCCAGCGTGACCACGCCTTTGAAAAAATCGGCGGGGTCATCTTGAACCAGTTCGCTTTGATCCGGATGGGCATCTAGCTGATACAAGTTTTGCATGACATAGCCCATGGACTTTTTGCCATTGGCATCCGTCTTTTCCTCAGCGACGGCAAACGCAACATGCGTGAAATGCATCCCCTCTGGCAGCTCTGACAAGGGGCGCCCCATCCTAGCGACGATGGCCACCCGAGCGCCCGTGCCAATCAGCGTGTGTTCTACCTTCTGGGAAAAGGCACGGATCTGCTCAGGCTTGAAGTGGACGACCTGCGACGGGGACGCACTATTCGAGCTAAACCCTTGAGCCAGCGCCAGAACGGTGATGAGCAGCCCAGAACAAATAGCCGCTACCACGCGTGTTGAGAGCCTCTTGTACATCTCACACCTCCTTCAACCCGCACTCACCATCGCCTATGCCTCAGCGAGTGACTGCTGAAGACAAAGCATAGGCCTCCTGCAGCGCAAAGCAACAAATTCACCGCAATTAATTGAAACTAATTAATTTAACAAGCAGTTCAGAAGGTCTGATTCATTTTTAGCTCTTGAAATCCACCGAGATGGCCTAAAATTAGCACTCAATGGCAGGGAGTGCTAACAGCGCCCTGCCAGTGGTTAATCGGCGTCCACACCTGTGGGCGCTTTGCTTTCAAACCCTTAGTTCCTATTTGGAGATGCAATGAAACTTCGTCCTCTCGGCGACCGCGTGATCGTTAAACGTATCGAAAGCGAAACAAAGACTGCCTCAGGCATCGTCATTCCTGATTCAGCTGCTGAAAAGCCAGATCAAGGTGAAGTCTTGGCTGTAGGCCCAGGCAAGACCAATGACAAAGGCGAGACCAAAGCTTTGACCGTGAAAGTCGGCGACCGCGTGTTGTTCGGCAAGTACAGCGGCCAAACCGTCAAGGTGGCAGGCGACGAACTGTTGGTCATGAAAGAAGAAGACCTGTTCGCGGTCGTGGAATAACTTGCGGGACAGACCCAACGGACGCGCGTAGCGCCCGTTCGCTCTGTCTTCAACTGATTAAATAAATTTAACCCGGTTAAGGAATACTAAAAATGGCAGCAAAAGACGTAATTTTCGGCGGCGAAGCCCGCGCACGCATGGTTGAAGGCGTGAACATTTTGGCCAACGCGGTCAAAGTGACTTTGGGCCCTAAGGGTCGCAACGTGGTGTTGGAGCGTTCTTTCGGCGCCCCGACCGTGACCAAAGACGGTGTGTCCGTCGCCAAAGAAATCGAACTCAAAGACAAGTTGCAAAACATGGGCGCTCAGATGGTCAAGGAAGTTGCTTCCAAGACATCCGACAACGCAGGTGACGGCACCACAACCGCGACCGTGTTGGCTCAAGCCATCGTGCGCGAAGGCATGAAGTACGTGGCCGCAGGCATGAACCCCATGGACTTGAAGCGTGGTATCGACAAAGCTGTTGCAGCGTTGATTGAAGAGTTGAAGAAAGCCACCAAGGCCACCACAACCACCAAAGAAATCGCGCAAGTCGGTTCTATCTCTGCCAACAGTGACTACAGCATTGGCGAGATCATCGCGAACGCCATGGACAAAGTGGGCAAAGAAGGCGTCATCACTGTGGAAGACGGCAAGTCTTTGAACAACGAACTCGACGTTGTGGAAGGCATGCAATTCGACCGCGGCTACCTGTCGCCTTACTTCATCAACAACCCAGAGAAGCAAGCTGCTTTGTTGGACAACCCATTCGTGTTGTTGTTTGACAAGAAGATCAGCAACATCCGCGACTTGTTGCCCACACTGGAAGCCGTTGCCAAAGCTGGCCGTCCTTTGTTGATCATTGCTGAAGAAGTTGAAGGCGAAGCCTTGGCAACTTTGGTGGTCAACACCATCCGTGGCATCTTGAAGGTGGTGGCTGTCAAGGCGCCAGGCTTCGGTGACCGTCGCAAAGCCATGTTGGAAGACATCGCTATCTTGACTGGCGGCAAAGTGATCGCTGAAGAAGTTGGCTTGACACTCGAAAAAGTGACTTTGGCTGACCTCGGCCAAGCCAAGCGCATCGAAGTGGGCAAAGAAAACACCATCATCATCGACGGCGCAGGTGCAGCGGCTGACATCGAAGCTCGCGTCAAACAAGTGCGCGTGCAAATCGAAGAAGCCACATCCGACTACGACCGCGAAAAACTGCAAGAGCGCGTGGCCAAGTTGGCTGGCGGTGTTGCCGTGATCAAAGTTGGCGCCGCCACCGAAGTCGAAATGAAAGAAAAGAAAGCCCGCGTAGAAGACGCCCTGCACGCCACGCGCGCTGCGGTGGAAGAAGGTATCGTGGCTGGCGGCGGCGTGGCATTGCTGCGTGCCCGTCAAACTGCTGGCACCATCAAAGGTGACAACGCTGACCAAGACGCCGGTATCAAACTGGTGTTGAAAGCCATCGAAGCCCCCTTGCGCGAAATCGTTTACAACGCAGGTGGCGAGCCATCCGTCGTGGTGAACGCTGTGTTGGCTGGTACAGGCAACTACGGCTTCAACGCTGCCAACGACACTTACGGGGACATGATCGAAATGGGCATCTTGGACCCAACCAAAGTGACACGCACTGCTTTGCAAAACGCAGCGTCAGTGGCCTCTTTGATGTTGACCACCGAGTGCATGGTTTCTGAAGCACCAAAAGACGAAACCGGTGGCATGCCCGATATGGGTGGCATGGGCGGCATGGGTGGTATGGGCGGCATGGGCATGTAATTGCCTCGCTGCTTTGCCTGAGCACTTCGGTGCTCTTGCCAAACAAAAAAGCCCCGTAATTACTTGCGGGGCTTTTTTTCGTCAGAACAGATCTAATGCTGAATCTCTCTGATCGTCCAAAGCGTGAGCGAATGGGCTGGCTACGAGGCGATTTTCTGGCGCG
>CANCCJ010000015.1 GCA_947374535.1 Comamonadaceae bacterium
TTCCTACTTCGCTAAAAGCGGGGGCGGTAGGCCGCTCTGCGGAGGTCAAGGAGGAGCTCGCGCAGCGAGCGGGGGACACGCAGCAGAGCGGTCTAGCGCCCACGCTTTTAGTGCACATAGCCCAAGACATGGGCGTGCCGCCCGAATGCGGTGCATTGCTTGAGCGCGCTTTACTACCCGAGCCCGCCGTTTTGGTGCGCGATGGTGGCGTCATCGGTCACGGCTACGACGCTGACCTCGATGAGCTACGCGCCATCCAAAACAACTGTGATGGCTTCTTACTCGAACTCGAAGCCCGCGAACGCGAGCGCACCGGCATAGCCAACTTGCGCGTGCAATTCAACAAGGTGCACGGTTTTTACATCGAAGTCACGCAAGGCCAAATCGACAAAGTGCCGGCCGACTACACGCGCCGCCAAACCTTGAAGAACGCGGAGCGCTTCATCACGCCCGAACTCAAAACCTTTGAAGACAAAGCCCTCAGCGCCCAAGAGCGTGCCTTGGCCCGCGAAAAGTTTTTGTTCGAACAACTGCTCGACACCTTGCAGCCATTCGTGCCCGCCCTCACCCGCTTGGCGCAAGCCGTGACCACGCTCGACGCGCTGTGCGCCTTGGCCGAGCGCTCGCTCACGCTGGGTTGGTGCGCGCCTGAGTTTGTCAAAACGCCGTGCATCGAGATCGTGCAAGGCCGCCACCCGGTGGTGGAAGCCCGCTTGGCCGAAACCCATGGTGTGGTGGCGGGTGGCTCTGCCAAAACCTTCATTGCCAACGACACGCTGCTGGGCCACAAGCAACGCATGCAAGTCATCACTGGCCCCAACATGGGCGGTAAGTCGACCTACATGCGCCAAGTGGCCCTCATCGTGTTGCTGGCCAGCTTAGGCAGCCATGTGCCCGCCACGTCGTGCCGTCTCGGCCCCATTGATGCCATCCATACACGCATTGGCGCGGCCGACGACTTGGCCAACGCGCAGTCCACCTTCATGCTGGAGATGACCGAGGCTGCACAAATCTTGCACGCCGCCACGCCGCACAGCCTGGTGCTGATGGACGAGATTGGCCGAGGCACCTCCACCTTTGATGGCTTGGCCTTGGCCAGCGGCATTGCCACGCATTTGCACGACAAGACTCAAGCCTTCACGCTGTTTGCCACGCATTACTTTGAACTCACCGAGTTCCCTGCCAACCACCGTGCGGCGGTGAACGTGCACGTCAGTGCGGCCGAGAGTGGCGCCAGCATTGTGTTTTTGCACGAAATTCAGCCCGGCCCTGCCAGCCGCAGCTACGGCATTCAAGTGGCCCGTTTAGCTGGCATGCCTTCTGCTGTTCTCAACCATGCCCGCCATGCCTTGGCCTCGCTCGAAGCGGGGGCCGATGCCTCGAAAGTACAAGTCGACCTCTTTGCCCCACCGCCCTTGCAAGACGACGTGGGCCCCAGCCCACTGCAAGCCAAGCTGGCCGAGATCGACCCCGACAAACTCAGTCCACGCGATGCGTTGGACGCCCTATATCAACTGAAAAAACTACTATGACCTATTGCGTCGGTATCAAGCTCAAAGCGGGCCTCGTCTTCTTGTCTGACTCGCGCACCAACGCGGGCCTAGACCAAATCAGCACCTTCCGGAAAATGATCGTGTACGAGAAGCCGGGCGACCGCTTCATGGTGTTGTTGTCCGCAGGCAATTTGTCCATTTCGCAATCGGTGCGCGAGATTTTGCAAGTCGAAAAACTCAAAGACACGCCTGAGAGCGAGCCCATCACCATCTGGAACGCCAAGAGCATGTTTGATGCAGTGCGCGTCTTGGGCGCAGCCATTCGCCGCGTGCACGAGCGCGATGCAGCCGCCCTCAAAGCGTCTGGCGTGGAGTTCAACGTCTCGCTCATCTTTGGCGGACAAATCGCAGGCGAAGGCATGCGTTTGTTCCAGGTGTACTCACCGGGCAACTTCATCGAAGCCACAGCTGAAACACCGTACTTTCAAATTGGCGAATCCAAGTACGGCAAGCCGGTGCTTGACCGCGTGTTGCAGCCAGACACCCCGCTGGACGAAGCCGCCAAGTGCGCGCTGGTGTCAATGGACTCCACACTCAAATCCAACCTGTCGGTCGGGTTGCCCCTCGACATGGTGGTGTACGAAGCCGATAAGTTTGAGAGCGACCGCGTGGTCTGCATCGACGAGAACAACCCCTATTTCAAGATGATGCACAACACTTGGGGCGAGAAATTGCGCGAAGTGTTTGACAGCATCGAAGACCCCGTCTGGGATGACGCGGCCGCCACCTCACCCCTGATGCAGCCCGCACACCGCGTGCAGGCGCTCAAAAAAATCATGACCCCAGACGAAAAGCTCATCTGAACGGCATGACGCAGCCACTGATCGTTTTCTCGCACGGCAACAGCTTTCCTGCCTGCACCTACCGCGTCATGCTCGACGCCATTCGTGCGCGTGGCTTTCGTGTCGAAGCGATTGACAAGTTTGGCCACGACCCGCGCTACCCCGTCACCGACAACTGGCCGCACTTGGTACAGCAGCTGACCGACTTTGCAACACCTTTGGCCAAAGACGAACCTGTGTTTTTGGTCGGTCATTCGCTAGGTGGCATCTTGAGCATGATGGTGGCTGCCAAGCACCCCGAGCTGGTGCGCGGCGTGGTGCTACTGGACTCACCCATGCTGGGCGGTTGGAAAGCGCAGCTGCTGAGAGTGGGCAAACGTATGCCTGGTGCAGAAGCTTTTTCGCCCGCGGCCATCAGTCGCAAGCGGCGCACCAGCTGGGCCAGCGAAGCCGAAGTGTTGGAACACTTCCAACACAAAAAAGTGTTTGCCAAGTGGCACCCACAAGTGCTGCAAGACTATGTGAAGTACGGCACGCACGATGCGTTAACCGCACAAGGCACACGGCGCGTGCTGAGCTTTGACCGCGACGTGGAAAGCGCCATCTACAACGGCCTGCCCGACAACTTAGAAAACTATTTCAAACGCCATCCGCTCAAATGCAAAGCCGCCTTGATAGGCGGCTTGCAATCGCGTGAGTTGAAACAAGTGGGCTTAGATTTCAGCCGTCGCGTCACGCATGGCCGCGTGATGAAGCTTGACGGCACGCACTTGTTTCCGATGGAGCATCCGTTGGTGGCAGCGTCGGCGGTCGAGACGGCTTTGTTGAACCTCATCGGCTAACTGTCATGCGCTGCGCTGGCGGGCGCGGCCAGCATCCGCTTCGAGTGTTTCAGGCCGCCCAGGTCACCGTGCCGCTCCAAGCCGTCGCCAGCACCACAACGCCAAACACAATGCGGTACCAAGCAAACGGGATGAAGCTGTGGCTAGAGATGTAGCGCAGCAACCAACGCACACAGACCCACGCGCTGACAAATGAAAACACCAAGCCCACGGCAAACAACGGCGCATCGGCCAAGCTCAACAATTCGCGCTCTTTGTACAAGCTGTACGCACCCGCGCCGATGAGCGTGGGAATGGCCAAGTAAAAGGAAAAGTCTGTGGCCGCTTTGCGCGACAAGCCCAACAACATGCCACCAATGATGGTCGCGCCACTGCGGCTGGTGCCGGGAATCATGGCGAGGCATTGCACGAGGCCCACTTTCAAAGCGTCGAGCGGCGACATGGTTTCAACGTCCACGATGCGGGCGTTGTCTTTGGGGTGAATTTCTTCGCCCTCGGGTTTGCTGCGGCCCCAGCCCTCGGCCCACAAGATGATGAAGCCGCCAAGAATGAACGTGCTAGCGACCACGGTAGGTGTGAACAAATGCGCTTTGATGAACTTACCAAACAACAAACCCAGCACCACGGCAGGCAAAAAGGCAATCAGCACGTTCACCGCAAAGCGGCGAGCCTCCTGCTGCGTGGGCAAGGCCACGACGGTGCTTGCAATTTTTTGCCAATACACAATGATCACGGCCAAGATGGCACCGGTCTGAATGGCGATATCAAACACCTTGGCCTTGTCGTCATCCATTCCCAGCAAGGCGCCAGCCAAAATGAGGTGGCCTGTCGATGAAATTGGCAAAAACTCGGTCAAACCTTCGACCACGCCCATCACGGCGGCTTTGAGTAACAAAACGATATCCATACAACTCCTTTAACACCCTCGATTATCGAGGGTGCGCCCCGCCTAAAATCACCGCATGACGAAACCCGCCCACACTGCGACAGAACAAGACCATAAGCCCAGCAACTTTTTGCGCCAAATCATCGAAAACGATTTGGCCCAAGGCACTTACGCCAGCCGTCGCTGGGCGGGCAGCCCCGGTGACGCTGCGCATCACGCCAAGGGCGAACCAGACCCCGCTAAGATTCGCACGCGTTTTCCACCCGAGCCCAATGGCTACTTGCATGTGGGACACGCCAAAAGCATTTGTATCAATTTCGGCCTCGCACGCGACTACGGCGGCGTGTGCCACCTGCGCTTTGACGACACCAACCCCGAAAAAGAAGACACGGAATACGTCAATTCCATCATCGACGCGGTGAAATGGTTGGGCTTTAGCTGGAGCCAACCAGGCAACGACAAGGCCTACCAAGCCAGCGACTATTTCGATTTCATGTACCGCGCCGCCGAGGCCTTGATTGAAGCCGGTCAGGCCTATGTGGACGAACAAACGCCCGAAGACATGCGCGCCAACCGTGGCGACTTTGGCAAGCCCGGCGTCAACAGCCCTTTCCGCAGTCGCACACCGGCCGAAAACCTCACACGCTTTCGCGAGATGCGCGACGGTCAACTGGCCGATGGCGCAGCCGTGCTGCGCGCCAAAATTGACATGGCCTCGCCCAACATCAACCTGCGCGACCCGGCCATCTACCGCATTCGCCGCGCCACGCACCACCACACAGGCGACACCTGGTGCATCTATCCGATGTACACCTTTGCCCACCCCATCGAAGACGCGCTGGAACAAATCACACACAGTATTTGCACGCTGGAGTTTGAAGACCAACGCCCGTTCTACGACTGGTTGATGGACCGCTTGTGCGAATCCGGCTTGCTGGCCGCACCTGCCCCCAAGCAATACGAATTTGCCCGCCTAAACCTGACCTACGTCATCACCAGCAAACGCAAACTCGCGCAACTGGTGAACGAGGGCAAAGTCAACGGCTGGGACGACCCGCGTATGCCAACCATCGTCGGCCTGCGCCGTCGTGGCTACACGCCCGAAAGTGTGAAACTGTTTGCCGAACGCATTGGCGTGACCAAGAGCGACAGCTGGATTGACTACAGCACCCTCGAAGGCTGCCTGCGCGAAAGCCTAGAAAACACCGCACACCGCGCCATGGCTGTGTTGGACCCCGTCAAACTCGTGCTCACCAACTGGGACGAGGTTTTTGCGCCTGGCCACCTAGAGCCCTGCACACAACCTGCGTTGCCCCACGCCGACGAAGGCGCTGAAGTGCCCACACGCCATTTCAAAATTGGCAAAGAAGTGTGGATTGAGCGTGATGACTTCTGCGAAGTTCCGCCCAAGGGCTACAAACGCCTTTATCCGCCAAGGCCAGGCGCGGATGGCCAACTGCTCCCCGGCAATAAAGTGCGCCTCAAAGGCGGCTACGTCGTCGAGTGCACGGGCTGCACGAAAGACACGAATGGTGTGATCACGCAAGTACAAGCCACCGTCATCCCCGACACCAAGAGCGGCACACCCGGCAGCGCCACCGTCAAGGCCAGTGCCGCCATCACCTGGGTGGGTGTGAACGATGGCCTGCAAGCTGAAGTGCGCCTGTACGACCGTTTGTTCACCGACGCACAACCCGACGCAGGCGGCAAAGACTTCTTGGCAGCCCTCAACCCCGACAGCCTGAAAGTCGTGACCGCCTATGTCGAGCCATCATTAGCCAACGTACCAGCAGGTGCGCACTTTCAGTTTGAACGCCACGGCTACTTCGTGACCGACCGCGTGGACCATGCGGGGGGTCAGTTGGTGTTCAACAAGATCACGGGGCTCAAGGACACTTGGGCGAAATAATTCACAAAGAAGTTGTCCCTCACCTCTGTGCATGAAGCTGTGGACAACACCTTGGATATCTCGCCAAGCCTTGATTTCATCTGGCTTGGCGCGCACTGCCTTTTAAATAGGCGCTTGCGTCACTCGCCGAGAAACTTATTTCTTCTCGACGGGATTCGCCGTCAATAAGTTGGCTGCATAAGCCCGCATAAACTCCCGCGCTTTCTCGGGCCGCGTGTTAAGCCACGCGTCATACGCGCCCTCACCCAAGATAACAGGCATGCGTTTTTCGTTGCCGTTTTGTTGGTAGCGGTGCAGCAAGGCGTGGCTGTTGGCGTTGACGGTCAGCAGGGTGAAGCTGATGATTTCTGTGCCGTCTTTGGCCCAGCGCTCCCAGATACCCGCCACGCCCATGGGTTTGCCGTCCACTCGGGTGATGCGCGTAGACACGGCTTTGCCGCTACGCCAATCGTCTTCAAAAAACGCCATCATGGGCACGATGCAGCGCTGGCCAGCCAGCCACGCATCGCGAAAGTTGTTGGAAGTCGTGACGGTTTCAGAGCGGGCATTGACCATCTTGGTGGAGCGCAGTTTGGCGTCGGAGGCCGACTTGACCCACTGCGGGACAAACCCAAATTGGCCCACGCCCAGTTCGCGCACCGGCGCTGCAACAGGCTCAGCACCAGGCGCGGCGTCCCCAGCAAGTAAAGGCGCGTTGCGCACAAACACGCCCAGCTTGCGCGGCCACAAGTCGCGCTCACAGGTCATTTCAGGGGCTGCCACATCAAAGGCATCGGGGTACATCGCGGCGTTTTGCACGCTTTCAAAATGGGCAGTCATGCGGGCATGGTAGCCGCGTGCACGAAATCCCTGCATCGCGCCTGATACGCTCTAGCCTTCGTTCGCTTTTATTCCCCATGCTGATTCGTTTTAACAAGCCCTACGGCGTCTTGAGCCAGTTCACCCCCGAAGGTAAGTGGCGGGGCTTGAAAGATTTCATCAGCCTGCCCGGCGTGTACGTGGCGGGCCGCCTGGACGCCGACAGCGAAGGCCTGCTGCTGCTGACCGACGACGGCCAGCTGCAAGCCCGCATTGCCGACCCACGCTTCAAAATGGAAAAAACCTACCTCGCGCAAGTCGAGGGCATGGCCGACGAAGCCGCACTGCAAGCGCTGTCCAGCGGCGTGATGCTCAACGACGGCATGACCCTGCCCGCCCGTGCCCGACTTGTTGAGCCCCCAGACTTCCTGTGGGACCGCGAGCCGCCCATTCGCGTGCGACACACCAAACCCACCTCTTGGATAGAACTCACCATCCGCGAAGGCCGTAACCGGCAAGTGCGCCGCATGACTGCCGCCGTGGGGCTGCCCACATTGCGGCTGATACGCACACACATCGGCCCATTTGCCGTTTCAGACTTATTGCTGGGTACTTGGCAAGAGACTGAATTACCATGACCCCATCTCATTCCGAGATGACCCTCAAGGAGGCTATATGGCCAAAGGCGAACAACACAGCAACAAGATGACGAAGAAGCCCAAAAAGGACAACTCGCCCCCCAAGAACTCCACGTCGGACCGCCCCAACCCACCGACGACTTACGTCGCACCGCGCGGCAAGATCAAGAGCAAGTAATGACAGCCTCTGCTCTCGCCACACTTCGCACGGCACTGGCCATCTTGCGCAGCGATGCCACGACAGACCGTGCGTTTGTTCAAGCAGCGCGCTCGCAAGAGGCTTTGTTCAGAGCCTTGCCGCCGAAGTTTGAAGAGGTGTGGCTAGGGCTGGTGGATCGACTGGAATCAAGCGCCCTGTTCTCAGAAGAAAGCTGCTCTTTCAGCCAAAGCGATTTGCTAGACAACCTCGCGCTGGTGCTTGACAAAGCCGAAGCCAAATTGCAAACACGACCATGAATGCGTCTCAGAATTTTCAACTCTTCACCGTCAAGGTAGAGCCCGCCGGCCTGCAATACGACGTCGAGGGCGACCTCACACTGCTAGAAGCCGCCGAGTTGTCGCGCGTGGAGCTGCCTAGCTCTTGCCGCAATGGCACCTGCCGCACCTGCCTGTGCCGCCTCGTCAGTGGCGAAGTGACCTACACCATTGAGTGGCCCGGCCTGAGCGCCGAAGAAAAAGCCGAAGGCTATGTGCTGCCTTGCGTGGCACGCCCCACGACCGATGTGGTGCTGGAACAAACACAAGCGCGCGCGACTTAAACCCGCTTAAGCCACTTCAACATGAACCCGATTTACGAAGACGAACACCTGTTGGTGTTCGAAAAACCGAGCGGCTTGCTGTCTGTGCCGGGCCGTGGGCCTGAAAAACAAGACTGCCTGTCCAAGCGCGTGCAAGACATTTACACCGATGCGCTGGTGGTGCACCGACTTGACCAAGACACCTCGGGCCTGATCGTGATGGCGCGTGGCATTGAGGCGCAGCGCCGCATCAGCCGTTTGTTTGAAACCCGTCAGGTGAGCAAGCGGTACATGGCGGTGGTGGCAGGCAACCCGCTGCTCACGCAAGCGCATGTACCCACCAACGAAGACGGCTGGCGAGCGATTGAAGGCAACATCATGCTCGACTGGGAGCGCCGCCCCATTCACATCATTCACCCCGACGGCAAGCCCAGCCTCAGCCTGTGGCGCATGGTGCAAGCGGGTGACACCGCCAGCTTGATTGAGCTAGAGCCTTTCACAGGCCGCACGCACCAGCTGCGCGTGCACATGCAAAGCTTGGGACACCCCATGCTGGGTGACTCGCTTTATGCGCCGCCCGACATCTTGGCGCTCGCGCCACGCCTGATGTTGCACGCGCAAGACATCGGGTTTCCTCATCCCTTTACAGAAGTCCCTATGGTTTTCACTGCACCCGTGGTGTGGTCGGCCATAACGCCTTAATTAGCAAAGGCTTAGCGCAACAAGCGTTGAGTACCCAGTCTTGGCGTAAGACATCTGTAGCCCAAAGAGCGCAAACTGATTTGGTTCTAACTTTTATAACTGGAGACAAAGATGCGTGAAGTAGTAGTGGTCAGCGGTGTTCGTACAGCCATCGGTACCTACGGCGGCAGCCTGAAAGACATTCCCCCCACCGAATTGGCCGCCCAAGTGGTGCGCGAGTCGCTGGCCCGCGCACACATCGATGGCAAAGACGTCGGTCATGTGGTGTTTGGCCATGTGGTGAACACCGAACCCAAAGACATGTATCTGTCTCGTGTGGCTGCCATCAACGGCGGTTGCGCCGAAGGCACGCCTGCATTCAACGTGAACCGTTTGTGCGGCTCTGGCCTGCAAGCCATCGTGAGCGCCAGCCAAGCCATCATGCTGGGCGACTGCGACATCGCCATTGGCGGCGGTGCTGAAAACATGAGCCGTGGCCCTTACGCATCTCTCAGCGCTCGCTGGGGCGCACGCATGGGCGACACCAAGATGATCGACATGGTCGTGGGCGCTTTGCACGACCCCTTCCAAAACATCCACATGGGTGTGACCGCTGAAAACGTGGCGGCTAAATACGGCATCACCCGCGAGATGCAAGACGCGGCTGCCGTGGAAAGCCACAACCGCGCCCAACGTGCCACTGAAGCAGGTTTGTTCAAAGAGCAAATCTTGCCCGTGATGTTGAAGAGCAAAAAAGGCGACGTGGCCTACGCCACCGACGAGCACTTCCGCCCCAACTGCAAGCTCGAAGACATGACCAAGTTGAAACCTGTGTTCATCAAAGAAAACGGCACGGTCACAGCAGGTAACGCATCAGGCATCAACGATGCGGCGGCGGCTGTCGTGTTGATGGAAGCCAAAGCGGCGCAAGCACGCGGTGCTAAGCCACTGGCACGTTTGGTGTCGTATGCCCACACTGGCCTCGACCCCAAAATCATGGGCATGGGCCCTGTGTCGGCTTCTCGCCTTGCTTTGCAAAAGGCAGGGTTGACCACCAACGACATGGACGTGATTGAAGCCAACGAAGCCTTCGCCGCACAAGCCTGCGCGGTGAGCAAAGAGCTAGGCCTAGACCCCGCCAAAGTCAACCCCAATGGTTCTGGCATTTCTTTGGGCCACCCCATCGGTGCGACCGGTGCGTTGATTACAGTCAAAGCTTTGTACGAACTGCAACGCATCCATGGCAAGTACGCCTTGGTCACCATGTGTATTGGTGGCGGTCAAGGTATTGCGGCCATTTTTGAGCGTCTTTAATCCTGAATGAATCGCCCAACTGATACCTTTATCCAACGCGAAGCCAACCAGTTCGCGCTTTTAAATCAACGTCGGTTCGGGCCATTTTTTTGGACGCAATTTTGCGGCGCGGCGAATGACAACCTGTTCAAGTTCGCCTTCACCGTGATGGTGACCTACCAGCTCAGCGTGAGCTGGTTGCCCGTCTCCTTGGCGGGCTTGGTGATTGGGGCACTGTTCATCCTCCCCTTCCTCTTGTTTTCAGCCACCAGTGGACAACTGGCCGACAAAGTCGACCATGCCACGTTGATGCGTTGGGTGAAGAATTTTGAAATCGGCATCATGGCGCTGGGCGCTGTAGGCTTTTTGACTCAGCAAGTGCATGTGCTTTTGTTGTGCACATTTTTGATGGGACTGCACTCCACGTTGTTTGGTCCCGTCAAGTTTGCCTACCTACCGCAAGTGCTAGACGACCACGAGCTGACCGGTGGCAACGGCATGGTGGAGATGGGTACGTTTGTGGCCATCTTGCTCGGCAACGTGGTTGGCGGTTTGCTGGTGGCCATTCCTGACGTGGGCCGCACCAGTGTGGCGGTGGCCTGTGTCACTGTAGCCGTGCTGGGCCGATTGACGAGCGCGCGCATTCCTTCACTACCGGCTTTGCACCCACGCTTAAAAATCAACTGGAACCCCGTCACAGAGACCCTACACAATCTGCGATTGGCACGCGCCAACCCCACGGTGTTTCGCACGCTCCTGGGCATCAGCTGGATGTGGTTCTTTGGTGCGATTTTTCTCAGCCAATTCCCCAGCTTTGCCAAAGAGGTGTTGCATGGCGATGCACAAGTGGCTTCACTGTTGCTGGTTCTGTTTTCGGTGGGCATTGGCGCAGGCTCGCTCTTGTGCGAAGCACTCAGCCGTGGGCGTGTGGAGATTGGCCTCAGCCCTTTAGGCGCGATGGGTATGACGCTGTTTGCGGTGGACCTGTATGTGGCCTCTAACAACCTGCCCGTGTCTGAACTCATGGGCATCAGCACCTTCATGGCTCAAAGCATGCACTGGCGCGTGATGACCGACTTGGTATTGCTCAGCCTGTTTGCAGGCATTTACAGCGTGCCCATGTATGCGCTGATTCAGCAGCAAAGCAACAACGCCGAGTGCGCTCGCATCATCGCGGCCAACAACATCATCAATGCGCTGTTCATGATTGCCAGCTCGCTCATCGCAGGCGCCATGTTGGGTGTAGGCATGACCATCCCTGAAGTCATCTTTTGGACAGGTGTGGCCAACGCCGCAGTGACGCTGGCCATTTTCATGGCCGAGCCCACTTATATGCACCGATTCGCCGCTTGGCTGCGCGGGCTTTGACCCAGCGCAAGCGCACGCCGACTTCTTAGAATTAAGCTTGCACATTGCTTCAAAAATCGAAGCAAATTCTTTCGAAAGCCCACATGTCCGACACACTCACCGCCACACTGCCCACCCGCGAAGTCACCCTTGCTTGGTCTGACGCTTTGTCGTTGGAACTCGACTTCATGGACGACACGCACCGCGAGTTTGTGGACTTGCTGGCCGCCACCGAACTGGCCGATGACGACACCTTGGCTGAGCGTTTTGCCGCATTGATTGAGCACACCGAAGATCACTTTGGTGGCGAAGACAAGTGGATGAAAGACACCAAGTTTTCATCGAGCAACTGCCACACCATGCAACACAACGTGGTGCTGGAAGTCATGCGCGAAGGCTTGCGCCGGGGCCGCGAAAAAGGCGATATAGCTGTGATGCGCCAAATGGCTCACGAGTTGGGCATTTGGTTCCCCCAACACGCCCAAACCATGGATGCCGCTTTGGCCCTGCACCTGCGTCGCGTGGGGTACGACGCCGCCACCGGCGTGGTGACTGCGCCTGAGGCTTTGCCTGAAGACGAGATTCACGGCAGCGGCAGCTGCGGTGACAGCGGCTGCGCTTAAGCTTTACGCGTAACGGGTACGCGCTAACGCAGCGCCAGCGGCGAGGGCCTCCAGCTTCTTCACCGCTACCTCGCGGCTCATAGGCGCCAAACCACAATTGGTGCAAGCAATCAACCGGTTCTTAGGCACGTACTTCAACGCCATGCCAATGGTGTCGGCAATTTGCTCTGGCGTTTCAATCACTTCGCTGGCCACGTCAATCACGCCTACCATCACGTCTTTGCCTTCGAGTAAGGCCATCATCTCGGGCGGCACATGTGAGTGATAGCACTCCAAGCTCACCTGTTGAATGCTGCTTTTGGCCAAAGCGGGCAATACCTTTTCGTATTGGCGCCACTCGTCGCCCAATGTCTTTTTCCAGTTGTTGTTGGCTTCGATACCGTAGCCGTAACAAATGTGGACCGCTGTGGTGCAGGTCAAACCTTGCGCAGCACGCTCTAGTGCTTTCACCCCCCAGTCTGCGGCTTCGTCTAGGTAGACGTTGAATGCAGGTTCATCAAACTGAATGATGTCCACGCCATCGGCTTGCAATGCCAATGCTTCTTGATTCAGCAACTCTGCAAAAGCAAATGCCATGTCGATGCGGCCTTGCACGGGGTCTTTGTCTTTGCCATAGAAGCGGTCTGCCACGGTGTCAACGATGGTCATGGGGCCGGGCAAGGTGAACTTGAGTTTCTTCTTGGTGTGGGCGCGGGCGAGCTGCGCTTCAAACGCATGCACGCGGCCTTTGAGACGCAGAGGCGCAATGACTTGCGGCACTTGCGCGTCGTACCGGTTGTTGCGAATACCCATGGTGACTTTGTTTTCAAAGTCAATGCCTTCGACTTGCTCCAGAAAACCATGCACAAAGTGTTGGCGAGATTGCTCGCCGTCGCCAATCACATCCAAGCCTGCGTCTTCTTGCGCCTTGATCCACAGTAGCGTGGCATCGGCTTTGGCTTGCAGCAATGCATCACCTTCGGCTTGCCACTTGGGCCAGAGTTTGTTGGTCTCGGCCAACCATTCGGGTTTAGGCAGGCTGCCTGCGATTGCGGTTGAAAACATGGGTGGGTCTCCGTTGGTGCGTTTTGATGATGCGAATTTGAAAACGATTTAAGTCAGCGCAAACTCTTTGGCCAGCAGCTCATACGAGCGGGCTTGTGCCGCAGGCTCATGCGTCCACGTAATGATGGCCACTTCGTCAATCTGCAAGCGCTCGGCCAGCCTGCGCAGTTTGTCGGCCACTTGAGGCGCGCTGCCCACCAAAGCGCCCGCACGCAACTCAGCCAGGGCGACTTGCTCAGACGCGTTGTAGTCACGCACAGCATGATCGGGCGGCAGCAAAGCGCCAATGCGGCCTGTGTTGCGGTCCATCTTCCAGCGTGCGCGGCTTTGAAACAAACGCCACGCTTCATCTTCAGTGTCTGCGGCCAAGGCCCAGACGCACACGGTGGCACGCGGCTTGGGATTGCGTTCGTTGGGGCGGTAGTTGGCTCGGTACAGGTTCAAAGCGTTGTCTACCCCCTGCCCTTCGGTAATGAAGTATGCAAAGGCGTAAGGCAGCCCTAAGTGGGCGGCCAGTTGTGCGCCGTAGTCAGAGCTACCCAGCATCCACACATCGGGCGATGTAGCCCCGCTGGGGAAGGCAAACACGCCGTGGCCTGGATGACCTGCGGGAATGGGCTCGCCGGTGACCCAAGCCTGCAGCTCCATCACTTGCTGGGGAAAGTTGTCAGAGGCATGGCGATCGGGGTTGAGCAGCTGTGCAGTTCGGCCATCGCTGCCGGGGGCTCGGCCCACGCCAAGGTCGATGCGACCAGGAGCCAAGGCGTCGAGCACACGAAACTGCTCGGCCACTTTGAGTGGGGCGTAGTGCGGCAACATGACGCCCGCGCTGCCCAAACGAATGCGAGTGGTGCGTGCGGCGATCGCGGCCATCAACACCTCGGGGGCGGTGCCCACGATGCTGGGGTGGCTGTGGTGTTCGCTCACCCAAAAGCGGTGATAGCCCCAAGCCTCGCACTGGCTGGCGAGGGTCAGGGTTTGACGAATGGCGGCGTCTTGGCTTCGGCCAGCAGCAGCAACAGATTGATCGAGGGCAGATAGTTTGAGCACGGGGCAGAGCTTAACTGGCTCAGCGCCCCCGCGCTGTCACGCAGGCACCAGCCCCTTGGGATTTAAGCGATTTGCGTGCGTGAGCGGCGGTTGATTTGGCGCACCGACATCAGCGCGTCAAAGAATCCGTGCAACCAGTCCATATCGATGGGCTTTTGCAACAGCTGCACGCCATCAGGCAAGCCACCTTTGGCGCGCACGTCTTGAGCGCTCATGCCCGTGATGACGACCACGGCCAAATTGCTGAACAAGTTGTGGGCGCTGAGGGTTTTCAAAAACTCAAAGCCATCCACATTCGGCATTTTTAAATCGGTCAGCAGCACTTGGGGTTGCAAACTGGGCATGTCCAACAAGGCTTCTAGCGCTGAGGCGTACATCACCGCATCCAAAGGCAAGCCCCATTGGTCAAAGTTGGCTTGCAGCATCAAGCGTGTGTTTTCGTCATCTTCCACCACCAACACGCGCAAACGGTCTTCACCTTGCATCAATGAAGCGGGCGCCAAGTTGTGGCGGCGTTGGTAGTCTTGGATGGATTGCAAAGAAATACGACGATGGCCGCCTTGGGTCTTCCAGGCTTTTAGGTCATTCTTCTCGACCAAGCCTTGCACCGTACCCACGGAGATGCCCAACATTTTGGCTGCGTAGCTGGTACCGCAGAAGCCGTCGTAAGGCTCTTTAGAAGGAGGCATATTCATTAGAAGTTCCAATTCTCTTAACTAAGCTGAGTAAAGTTACACACAATTTGTAACTATTTGTATTAATTATATAGTCGATTAAATCCATCAAAGTATTAAAAACGATAAGGTGCGACGCACCGAACTGGAAATTTAAGCCATTGAAAAACAAAAAAGCCCAACCACCCTAGGGTGATTGGGCTTTGGATGCGGGCGTAAAAATTACTTCAAAGCTTTGAAGCGCACGCGCTTGGGCTTGGCGCCCTCTTCGCCCAAACGCTTCTTCTTGTCTGCTTCGTACTCTTGATAGTTGCCGTCAAAGAACACCCATTGGCTGTCGCCTTCAGCGGCCAAGATGTGGGTGGCAATACGGTCGAGGAACCAGCGGTCATGGCTGATGACCATGACAGAGCCCGCGAACTCCAGGAGCGCATCTTCCAAAGCGCGCAAGGTTTCCACATCCAAGTCGTTGGATGGCTCGTCAAGGAGCAACACGTTGCCGCCTTCAATCAGCGTCTTGGCCAAGTGCAAGCGACCACGCTCACCGCCGGACAACATGCCGACTTTCTTTTGTTGGTCGCCGCCGTTGAAGTTGAAACGACCGCAATACGCACGGCTTGGCATTTGGAACTTGCCCACGTTCAGGATGTCCAAACCGCCCGAGATGTCTTCCCACACGGTTTTGTTGTCGTCCAAATCGTCGCGGCTTTGGTCCACAAAGGCCATCTTCACGGTTTGACCGATCTTGACCTCACCCGTGTCTGGCTGCTCTTTGCCAGCAATCAGCTTGAACAACGTCGACTTACCAGCACCGTTAGGGCCGATGATGCCGACGATGGCGCCCGCAGGAACTTGGAAGCTCAGGTTGTCAATCAACACGCGGTCGCCAAACGACTTGCTGACGTTCTTGAATTCGAACACTTCGTGGCCCAAACGCTCGGCCACAGGAATAAAGATTTCCTGAGTTTCGTTGCGCTTTTGGTATTCGTAATCAGACAACTCTTCGAAGCGGGCCAAACGGGCCTTGCTTTTGGCTTGACGGCCTTTGGGGTTTTGACGCGCCCATTCCAATTCCTTCTTCATGGCCTTCGAGCGTGCGTCTTCGGTACGCTGCTCTTGTCCCAAACGGGCTTCTTTTTGCTCCAACCAAGTGGAGTAGTTGCCTTTGTAGGGAATGCCTTGACCACGGTCGAGTTCCAAAATCCACTCAGCCGCGTTGTCGAGGAAGTAGCGGTCATGGGTGATGGCCACCACGGTGCCTGAGAAGCGAGCCAAGAACTGCTCCAACCAATCCACCGATTCGGCGTCTAAGTGGTTGGTGGGCTCGTCGAGCAACAACATGTCGGGTTTGGAAAGCAACAAACGGCACAACGCCACACGGCGTTTTTCACCGCCCGAGAGCTTGCCAATGATGGCGTCCCATGCGGGCAAACGCAACGCGTCGGCTGCGATTTCGAGTTGATGGTCAGACGCATCGCCCGCGGTGGCGATGATGGCTTCGAGCGTGGCTTGTTCAGCAGCCAAGGCGTCAAAGTCGGCGTCTTCTTCGGCGTAGGCGGCGTACACCTCTTCGAGGCGCGCTTGGGCAGCCTTGACTTGGCTCATGCCGCTTTCCACGGATTCCCGCACCGTGTGCTCGGGGTCCAGCTGTGGCTCTTGGGGAAGGTATCCAATCTTCAGGCCAGCCATGGGAATAGCTTCGCCTTCGATCTCAGTATCAATACCGGCCATGATCTTGAGCAAGGTGGACTTGCCAGAACCGTTGGTGCCCAAAACGCCAATCTTGGCGCCAGGGAAAAAGGACAAGGAAATGTCTTTCAAGATCTGACGCTTGGGCGGCACGATTTTGCCGACGCGGTTCATACTAAAAACGTACTGGGCCATGTGTTCTTCTTTCGGGGAATCTATTTCAATAAACCTCCCATTATCCCTGCGTGGCTCAGCCTTCGTTAAAACACGTCTATTCCGGCTCTCGAAAGGAACTTAAATTAAAAAGTTACTATGAATATTTTTATCATTTGGGTTAACATAAAGTTACAAAAAATAGTTGATCCAATGAAACTACAAATCAAAACCATATTGACTCTAAGCTTCAGCTTGACAGTGACCTTCGCTTTTGCCACAGGCGCAGCCACCTCAGATACGTCAAACAAAGCAACGCCACTTCAAGTCGTTGGCGAATGGAAAATTTACAAATCAGATGAAACTAACTACAACAGTTGCACGGCTCGTAACAGCAACTTTATGGGTGTGACACTGAACGAGCAAAAGCTGGTTGTAAGTCTCCAAGAAACCAAAGATCTCAAGTCTTATCAAATTTCTGTCAACAACCAAAGCGTTGTCCCTGAGAGCCGCGCCAATTTGGTCGACACCACATGCAATTGCCTTCGTGTGCGAAACATCAAGAGCTTGAATGTGGACGATGCTGTGATTCGCATTCAAGGACAAAACAACCAAGACAAACCAGTGGATAAATCTATGACGCTCAAAAATATCCCAGCCGTCTTGCTCGCGTTTAAATCCCCTGCTTGCGCACGATAAACCTCCTTTGGGATTCCGTGCCACAATACGTTTCGTTGCCGCCGCCAGTTGCCGCAACATCAGCACTTCTGCTGGAGCCGGTTCCAAACACTTCTGTTTGAGATTTTTTGAGCTCACCTGTAAATATTGCCGACCTTTGACTGGGTGGCCTCCGGGCCAAGCGGGTTGGTGTCACGCGCTGACTTAAGCGCTCCATCATGAAATTTGAAGAATTAAATTTGGCTCCGGCCATCTTAAAAGCCGTACTCGAACAGGGCTACGAAACACCCACCCCGATTCAAGCCCAAGCCATTCCAGCGGTTCTCGCCGGACACGACTTGTTGGCAGGGGCCCAAACCGGCACCGGCAAAACAGCAGCCTTCACACTGCCGATGCTGCACAAGCTCACCATGAGTCGCAGCAAAGAAAACAAGTTTGGCGTGTACGGCGTGCGCGCCCTCGTTCTGACCCCCACCCGCGAACTGGCTGCCCAAGTGGAAGAGTCTGTGCGTGGCTACGGTAAGTATTTGCAGCTCACCTCCACCGTCATTTTTGGCGGCGTGGGCATGAACCCCCAAGTGGCCCGTATCAAAAAAGGCGTGGACATTTTGGTGGCCACCCCCGGCCGCTTGCTCGACTTGCAACAGCAAGGCTTGCTCGATTTGTCGACCGTTGAAATCTTGGTGCTAGACGAAGCCGACCGCATGTTGGACATGGGATTCATCCACGACGTCAAGAAAATCTTGGCCTTGGTACCCAAAGACAAGCAAAGCTTGTTGTTCTCAGCCACCTTCAGCGACGAAATTCGCGAGCTGGCCAACAACCTGCTGAAGGACCCACAAAGCATTCAAGTCACGCCCAGCAACACCACGGTGCAACGTATCACGCAAGTGGTTCACCCTGTGGGTCGCGGCAAGAAAAAGGCTTTGCTCGCGCACATCATCAACGAGCACAACTGGAGTCAAGTGCTGGTGTTCACCCGCACCAAGTTTGGCGCCAACAACGTGGCCGAGTTCTTGACCAAGAACGGCATCAGCGCCATGGCGTTGCACGGCAACAAGAGCCAAACAGCGCGGACACAAGCGCTCGCTGGATTCAAGAGCGGTGACATCCGCGCTTTGGTGGCCACCGACATTGCCGCACGCGGCATTGACATCGATGAGTTGCCTCACGTTGTGAACTACGAAATCCCCAACATCAGCGAAGACTACGTGCACCGCATCGGCCGCACAGGCCGCGCGGGTTCAAGCGGCGAAGCCGTGAGCTTGGTGTCGTTGGACGAACAAGGCTTCATGCGCGACATCGAAATCTTCACTAAACAACAAGTGCCCGTGGTGCCCGTGGCCGACTTTGGCCCTGACGCTGATGAAAAAGCCGAACCCATTGCCATGGGCCGTCAAACCTTGTGGGGCGGCATAGGCAAGCCCCCAGGCCGTGACGTGATGGCCGCGGCGGCCAAAGCCGCTCGCGGCGAAATGATGCAACGCATTCGCGACACCAAAGCCACTGGCGGTGGTCGCAATGGCGGCGGCGGACGTGGTGGTCAAGGCGGTGCCTCTGAAGGCCGCGCACCTCGCCCCAACGGCCATGTGAGCCGTGATCGAGTGGGCGATCGTCCCGCACGTGATGGCGAACGCGCCCAGTTTGGTGACCGTCCCCCACGCAGTGGCGAACAACGCCCAGCGCGCGATGGCAACCGCCAGGCTGGAAATGGCCAGGGCCAGGGCCAACGCCCTCCCCGTCAATTCGACAACCGTGCCCCACGCAACGATGCACCACGTCCACCGCGTGACTTTGACGCACCTCGCGCCCCACGTCGTGACGATGACGACTTTCAGCCCCGCGCCAACGCGCATTTGGGCACTCAAAGCGGTGTGAACGCGTTTGGTCACAAGACACAAGGCGGCGCTCAGCGTCAGCCTGACCCCACACGCACCAGCGTAGATCTGATGACCGAACGCAAACGCGGCGGCGGTGGTGGTGGCGGCGGCTATGGCCGTCGTCCTAGCGGTGGTGGTGGTGGTGGCAATCGCTCAGGCGGCGGTGGCCGTTCAGGTGGCGGTGGCGGGTACGCTCGCTAAGTTGGCTAAAAACCAACCATCTCTTCATCAGGAGTGACACACAAAACAAAGCCCGGCTCGTTTCCAACTCGCCGGGCTTTGTTCATTCAGCGTGGCTCAAACTCAACCTTTGCACTCCGGCACTGGGCTTATCAAAGACTTGTGTTCATAAAAAGCGGACAAGTTGTCCATCGTCAAAGCGGCCATGGCGCGGCGAGTTTCTTCAGTCGCACTGGCGATGTGAGGCGTGAGTACGACATTGAGCAGTCGGCGCAACTCAGGGTCCACAACAGGCTCTTCCCAAAATACATCCAACGCAGCACCAGCAATGGCTTTGTCTTTGAGCGTTTGCACCAAGGCCGTTTGATCCACCACTGAGCCGCGAGAGACATTGATGAGGTAGCCCTTGGTACCCAACGCATGCAACACAGACGCATTGATTAAGTTCTTGGTGGTATCACCACCAGGCACTGCGACGACCAAGTAATCCACCTCAGCGGCCAAAGCTGTCACCGTTTTGTAAAAGGTGTAAGGCACATCAGCTTTCACCTCGCGTGTCGTGTAAGAGATGGGCATGTCAAACGCAGCCGCACGTTTGGCAATGGCCCGTCCAATGCGGCCCATGCCCACGATGCCGATGCGCGCACCCGAAACTTTATGGGTCATGGGGAAGGTGTCGCTCACCCAATCGCCATTGCGCACAAAGCGGTCTGCCTGTGGAATGCGCCGGCCAATCGACAGCATCAACCCCAGCGCCAAATCAGCCACGTCATCGGTCAACACGCCAGGGGTATGGGTGACGACGATGCCCCGCTCTTTAGCAGCATCCACATCAATGCCGTCGTAGCCCACGCCACAAATGGCGATCAACTTGACGTTGGGCAACAACATCAATAGCTTCTTATCTACCTTCGCAGCCCCCGTCCCGACCAAGGCAGTGACCTTCTTTAAAGCGCTTGGATCATTGATGTGCGTGTGGTCGTGCACGATGTAACCGTCTTCTTGCAATGCGTTCATCATGAACGTAGGCAAGGTTGACACTTGCATGATTTCTTGAGCCATGGCGGAACCCTTCAGCTTGTCCTTAGTAACTATCGTTACTCTAACCGCTGATTGGCTAACATCGCACGCTATGACCGAAGGCTCTCCCACACTCACGATCGATGGCGCAATTGCCACCCTCACCCTGCGTCGTCCCTCGCTGCGTAACAGCTTGACCGACGACGACTTGCACACCTTGCTGGCTCACTTTGATGCGCTCAACCGCAACACCCGCGTGCAAGTGGTGGTGGTGCGCGCTGACACCGAGGGGCAAAAGCAAGCCGTGTTCAGCGCAGGCTACAACGTAGGCGGCTTTGACAACGACCCGATGGCGCCGCTGTTCTTTGAAAAAATCCCCGAAGCTTTGGAACGCCTGCGCCCTGTCACCCTTTGTGCGCTCAACGGCAGCGTGTACGGCGGCGCCACAGACTTGGTTTTGGCCTGCGACTTCGCCGTGGCACAACGCGGCATGTCGTGGCGCATGCCCGCTTGTGCGCTGGGCCTGCACTATTACCCCAGCGGCTTGCGACGCTACGTCAGCCGTTTTGGACTGCAGGCCAGCAAGCGGGCATTCTTGCTGGGGCAATCCATGGCCTTTGAAGATTTAGAAAAACTCGGGCTGTTTGAAGCCTTGGTCGAAGCGGATGCGTTTGAAGCGGCATTGCATGCACTCGTGACCACGCTCAGCAGCATGGCCCCATTGGCGCTTGCGGCGACCAAGAAAAGTTTGAACGAAATTGCTGCGGGTTTGTATAGCGAGCCTGCGCTCAAAGAACGCTCACGTCACTCGGTGTATAGCCAAGACTTTGCCGAAGGCCGTTTGGCGTTTGCTGAGCGTCGAGCGCCTCAATTCACAGGCACTTGATGCCCACAGACGCTTGCGACACACCCATACAAAAGGGAGCATGAAGCTCCCTTTGTATTTAGGCTTCGATATGAAGCCAAGGCAAAAATTAAGCCTTCTTAGCGTAAGCGGAGCACCAGCCCTTGCTTGACACTTGCTTGCCCGCAAACAAGGGGCAGCCACCTGCTGCGTCACCAGGCTTGCCTTGGAACAAAGCACAGTTACCGCACTGTTGACCTGCTGCGTATTTAGGTTGTTTGGCTTTGTCCACTTTGGTGGCGTCGGAATGGTAGCCCAAGCCAACGGCTTGGGGGTCTTTCTCGTCCACCATGGCTGCTTGAGCAGCGGTTGTTGCAAAGGCGGCAACGCCAGCAACAGAGATGGTTTGCATCATGAAAACGCGACGGTTCGTAGGTTTGTTCATAAGAGTGCCCTTGGCAAAGTTAGAAATAGGGCCAGAACATACTGGCCTGGCTATCTTAGCGGCTGATGCGTGCCGACGATTGATGGGCATCAAATGCTGCTGATTTTTTTCATGTGAACTTCGGCCAACGCCAACGCGTCCACCGTGTCTACATCCAGCACACAGCCTGCGTCGGCCACATCGAGTCTGTGAACTGTGTGTTGCGCCACCACAGCACGGGCACCTTGGTCGCCTGTGAGTTTCAGCAAGGCAGCGCCACACGACGCGTCAAATCCGACCGGATGGCCAGATTGGCCTTGGTAGCGCGGCACAACAACCGCGTGTTGCTGCAAGGCCAGCGCCACAGCCGACAAGGTGTTGGCTTGAATCAAAGGTAAATCGGCGGGCAGTATCAGCCAAGCGCTGGCATCTGGCGTCGCTGCCACGCCGCACGCAATGCTGTCGCCCATACCGGGGTTGTTGAGATGCGACGTGTGCGCACGCTCAACCACATGGCACGGCAAGCCACTGGCGCGCACGGCGGCCATCACATGGTCACGTACACGTTGGCCACACAACAGGGCATTGAGCTTGTTTTGTGTCGCACCAGATGTCTTGAAGCGTTCACCCAGACCTGCCGCCAAGATGATGACCGTTGGCAAGGCCTTCACGCTTTGACGCAAGAAGACTCGGTTGCCACTGGCCCGAGTGCAGCAGCGTTTTTGACATGCACGATTTGCGCAAGGATGGAGACCGCAATCTCCGCAGGAGTTTTCGCACCGATGTTCAAACCCACAGGGCCATGCAAACGCTCAAGCGCCTCAGCGCTGACGTCAAAGTGCTCCATCAAGCGTTGCTTGCGCGTGGCTTGGTTGCGGCGCGAACCTAAAGCACCCACATAAAACGCGTCTGAATTCAAGGCTTCCATCAAAGCCATGTCATCCAGCTTGGCATCGTGCGTTAACGCCACGATGGCGGTATGTGCGTCGGGTTTGAGTTCTAGCACGACATCGTCTGGCATCCCCATGACACGGGTGACGCCTTCTAAGCCCAACGTGGCCGCATACTCTTCACGCGGGTCACACACCAGCACCTCAAAGTCCAGCAGCTGGGCCATGTGCGCCACCGCTTGGCTGAGTTGGCCAGCGCCAATCAACAACAAGCGCCAGCGCGGGCCAAATAAAGTGGTGAGCGTGATGCCGTCAAACTGCAGCGCATCGGTGCGTGCAGCTTCGCGCAGTGTCACCTCACCCGTCGAAAGCTTGACTGTGCGGGCCACCAGTTGGTGAGATGAGGTGCGTTGCAACACCGCCTCAATCCAAGCCACGTCATTGACGGGCTCTTGCACCAAACGCAAAGTACCGCCGCAAGGCAACCCAAAGCGAGCGGCCTCTTCTTTGCTGACCCCATAAGCCACCATCGATGGGTGCGAAAGCGCGTCGTACTCACCGGCTTTGATGCGGGCAATCAAGTCGTCTTCGACACAACCACCCGACACCGAACCGCTGACCACCCCATCGTCACGCACAGCAAGCAAAGCACCGGGCGGACGCGGGGCGCTGCCCCACGTCTCCACCACCGTGACCAAGGTAACGCGCCGGCCCATCTGACACCAAGCCAGCACATCGCCCAACACACGTAGGTCTAAGCTTTCCATGTCGTCGCCTTAAGCCACCGCAGTTTGCTTGAGCGCCTCTGCCGTGATGGGCAAACGACGCACGCGCTTGCCCGTCAGCTTGGCCACCGCGTTGGCAATGGCAGGCGCCACCACCGCGGTGGCTGGCTCGCCAATGCCGCCTGGCTTCTCGCTGCTCTTGACCAACATGATGTCAATCTTGGGCGCCTCGTGCATACGCACAGGCTGGAAGTCGTGGTAGTTGGACTGTTGCACACGGCCATTGGCCATGGTGATTTGATGCTTCAACGCTGCCCCCATGCCAAAGATGATGCTGGACTGCAACTGCGCCTCCACCGTATCGGGGTTGACCATGTGGCCCAAGTCTGCCGCCACAGACACACGGTGCACTTGCACTTCGCCGTTGGCATCCAAGCTCACCTCGGCCACTTGGGCCATGTAGGTGTCATAGCCTTCCATCAGCGCAATGCCCAGTGCATGGCCTTTGGCCAATGGCTTACCCCAGCCTGCTTTGTCAGCAGCGAGTTTGAGCACATGGGCAAAGCGTGGCTTGCCTGCCAACGAACTCATGCGGTACGTATAGGGGTCTTGGCCTGCGGCATTGGCCAGCTCGTCCATGAAGCTTTCGTTGGCAAACGCGTTCATGTTGTGGCTCACCGCGCGCCAGTAGCCCACGCGCACACCTGTGTCGTGAATCACCAAATCGTGCTGGGTGTTGGCAATGTTGTAGCCCGTTACGGCGGCTTCGGCCATGAAGGGATCCATCGTGTCTTTGGGCAAACCAAAGGCGCGCTGCGTCACCGACTGCGACGCCACCTTGAAGTGCAAAGCCACGGGCTTGCCTGAGGCATCCAAACCAGCCTTGAGCTGGTTCACGCCCACAGGACGGTAGAAGTCGTGCGCCATGTCGTCTTCGCGTGTCCACAGCAACTTCACCGGCTTGTTCACAGCCTTTGAAATTTGCGCGGCTTGTACGATGAAGTCCAACTCCAAGCGACGGCCAAAGCCACCGCCCAAGAAGGTGGTTTGCAGCGTGACGTCTTCAGGCTTCAAGCCCAAAGCGCCAGCCACAGCACCTTGTGCGCCTTGTTGAAACTGGGTGGGGCCAATCAGCAAAGCTTTGTTGCCTTGCACATGGGCCGTGAAGTTCATGGGCTCCAACGGGGCGTGCGCTTGCAATGGAATGACGTACTCGGCCTCAATCACTTTGGCGGCGCCTTTCAGCGCGGCAGCTACATCGCCTTGCGGTTTGATGATTTCCAAGACCTTGCCGGTTTTTAAGGCTTGGCGTGTGCCGTCAATCACGCTGGCGTCACTCAATGCAGCGCCTGCACCCTCGTCCCACTGAATGCTCAGCAAGTCGCGGGCTTTTTTGGCTTGCCACCAGCTCGTGGCGACCACGGCCACGCCGTCGGTGATTTGCACCACCTCAATCACGCCGGATGAGGCTTTGGCCTTTGCGCCGTCAAAGCTCTTGACCTTGCCACCAATCACAGGGCACTGCGCCAGCGAGGCGTAGACCATGCCCGGCAACTTCACGTCAATGCCAAACTCAGCCGTGCCGTTGACCTTGGCGGGCGTGTCCACACGCTTGGTGCGCTTGCCCACAATTTTGAAATCTTTGGGGTCTTTGATGGGGGGCTTCTCGGGCACGGGCATGCTGGCTGCGGATTGCGCCAAATCACCGTAGGTGGACTTGAGGCCTTTGGGGCCGTAAATCATGCCCTTGTCTGCTTTGATTAAATCACGGTCCACGTTCCAACGTGTAGCGGCTGCGGTGATGAGCATCTCGCGCACTTGCGCACCCGCCACGCGGAGCTTGAGCCAGCCATCACGCACGGAGGTCGAGCCCCCTGTGATTTGCGCACCCAACAAGGCGTTGACATACACCGCATCAGGCGGCGCTGCGGCCACTTTGATTTGGCTGATGTCCACATTCAGCTCTTCCGCAATCAGCATGGGCATGGAGGTGTAAACACCTTGGCCCATTTCAGAACGCGCAGACAGCAGCGTGATGACGTTGTTATCGGCAATGTGCACCCACGCGTTCGGCGTGTGAACGGTGCCAGCGGCCATGGCTTCGCCTTGGGTGCCCGGCAGATTGAAACCGAGCATCAAACCACCTGTCACGGCAGCAGATGTTTTGAGGAATGAACGGCGAGAGGTGGTTGTGTGAGTCATGGTGTGTCTCCGGCAGTTCAAGCTTTGCGCATCATGGCAGCGGCATCTTTGATAGCGGCGCGCACACGGGTGTAGGTACCGCAGCGGCACAGGTTGCCACTCATGGCTTGGTCAATGTCCGAATCGCTGGGGTTCTTGTTTTTAGCAAGCAAGGCAGCGGCGCTCATCAGCTGGCCCGATTGGCAATAGCCGCACTGGGGCACATCGTGCTTGATCCACGCCACTTGCAGGGGGTGGCTGTTGTCTTTGGAGAGCCCCTCAACGGTGGCAACTTTCTTGCCAGACACAGTAGATAGTGGGGTTTGACACGAGCGCACAGGCTGGCCATCCACATGCACCGTACACGCGCCGCACAAGGCCGCACCGCAGCCAAATTTGGTGCCCGTCAGTCCCAGCTCATCGCGAATCACCCACAACAGGGGGGTGTCTGTTTCGGCGTTGGCCTTGGCGGCTTTGCCGTTGATTTGAAAATCGATACTCATCAATATTTCCTCAAAAAAAGTAATTTCTAGTATCTACGAAAAGTCATTACGATTTGACCATTGCCTATTCGGGTTTTCCCATTAATTTGTCACTCAGGACACATCTAAACGCCATGAGCCACATTGCAGATCTACGCAAAAGTTACGAACGCGCTGAGCTCAACGAGTCCGCCTCTGCGGCTGACCCCATGCAGCAGTTCGACCAATGGCTGAAAGAAGCCATTGACTCGCAAGTCCCCGAACCCAACGCGATGACCGTCGCCACCGTGGGCAACGACTTGCGACCCAGCACGCGCGTGGTATTGATCAAAGGCTACGACGAACGCGGCATTGTGTGGTTCACCAACTACGCCAGCCGCAAAGGTCAGCAACTCGCAGGCAATCCGTATGCCGCGCTGCAGTTCCATTGGGTGGAGTTGGAACGCGTGGTGCGCATCGAAGGTCGCGTGGAAAAAGTGAGTGCCGCCGAGAGCGATGCCTATTTCAACAGCCGCCCGCTCGATTCGCGCATTGGTGCATGGGCCAGCCCACAAAGCCAAGTGATCGACGGGCGAGGCACCTTGGTGGCCAACGCGGCGAAATACGGCGCGCAATTTTTGTTGCAACCGCCACGCCCACCGCACTGGGGCGGCTACCGACTGGTACCCGATCAGTGGGAGTTTTGGCAAGGTCGCAAAAGCCGTCTACACGACCGCTTGCGCTACCGCCTAGACGCGCAAGACGCATGGGTTCGCGAACGCTTGGCGCCTTGACCCTCGATTTAGAAACTGGCCTGCAAACCTAGCTTCAAACTGCGGCCCGCCAAGGGCGGGGCATTGGGCGGTGTGTTCGTGGCCATGGTTTGGGTCAGCACCGAAGTGGATGAATAGGCCAGCTTGTTCGTCAAGTTGTCGAGCTTGGCAAAGAGCATCCAATGCGTGTGTGACGTGTGCGTGTGGTAATTGAGCCCCGCGTTCCATAGGGTGTAACTGGCCGTAGTGAAACCGGCCGATCCGTTGGTATCGGGCACACGGTCTTGCGCAGCAGCATGCATGAAGCCAAAACGTGCGCCCCATGCGTCGTACGCCCACACCGCATCTGAACCCATGCGCATGGGCGCGATACGCGGCATGGGCTGGTGATTCGTTAAGTCATCGGCACGCACCACATCGGCGCGCAGCTCTACGTCCAGCGTTCCATGTGAGGCATTGGGCGACCCAACAGCTTGTTGACCACCCACCATGCGAACTTTCGCGCTGGACTCAAGTCCTACGAAGCGAGCGCGCACGCCTTCGTAGCGGTAGCCGGGTAGCCCATCAGGATTGAAGGCACTCAAGGCACTCACATCCGCAGACTGCAAAGACAAGTAATTGCCAAACTGCGATGCGAACGCGGTCACACCGACTTTGTGCGGACCGTTCTTCCATTCGCCGCCCGCATCGAACTGCGTGCCCTTCTCCAGCCCCAAACTGGGATTGCCCATTTCAAACGTACCCGTGGCTGCATGTGGGCCTTTGGCAAACAACTCGTAATCTTTGGGCGCGCGCTGACTCCAAGTGACGTTGCTGGTAAGTTGCCAACCCTTTTGAGCCTCGCCTTCGCGCAGATCGCGCATGACACCCAGCGCCATGCTAAACGGCTGAAAGCGTTTGTCTTCTTCGGGGAAACGAACGGCATCCACATTGGGCAACGACTGCACCACGACCGACTCCGTGCGCGCCGATGCCCGCAATTGGCCCCAATAGGTTTTTAACGCTTGGTAGGTGAACAGCGCAGTGCTGCGCGTGCGGCTGGACGGAACAAAAGCTTCCACGCCTTGCGTGCCAAATTGGTTGCCGTCACGTTGCATGCCCAGCACGCCTTCTAGCTGCGTGCCGTCAGCCAAGGCGTACGCACGTTGATGCGCTTCCACGCGCAATTCGTGCCCAGCGTTGTCAAAGCGCGTGCTCGCAGTGGCGCCTTCATATTCGGTGTGCGTGTAGTTGGTGTCGCTCCACTGAAACTTAAGCGCTTGAAAGGCATCACTTACATCGCGCAGCTCGCCCTCCATCACATGGTGGCGACGCAGCATGTCAATGGTCACATTCGGTTCGGCCACCGTGCCATAGATGCTGCGGTACTCGCTGGTGGCCAAGCCCAAATAGCCACGGTCAAACAAGAAGGTGCCGCCCACGGCAGCGCCTTGGGTGTTGCTGGCAGAGTTGCACACGCGGCTTTGCGTGATGCCCTTGCACGCCATGTCTTTGGGCACTTGCAGGTTTTGGGTGCTTCGGTCAAAAGCATCCACATGCAAGGCGAAGCGGTCGTTACCGGCCTCCACCATGGCGCCGGTGCTGCGTTCGCTCGCGGCACCGCCTGAGCGCATTTCAGCCTTGCCCATCACCCCGCCTTGCGCATCAAACGCGCGCTCGCGTGCAATGCGGTTGTCGATCACGTTCACCACACCGCCCATCGCCCCGCCGCCGTACAACAAAGTGGCTGGGCCTTGCAGCACATCAATGCGCTCGGTGGTCAATGGATCGATGGGCACGGCATGGTCAAAGCTCAGGTTCGAAACATCGAGGTTGGCACCACCGTTTTGCAACAAGCGAACACGCTCGCCATCTAAGCCGTGAATCACAGGGCGACCGACGTTGGGGCCGAACGAGCTGTTGGCAATGCCGGGCAGGTTATCCAGCGTCTCTCCCAAGGTGCTGCCTTGTCGTTGCGTTAGCGCAGCGCCTGACAACCGCTGCGTGGGTGCGAGCAAACCGGGGCCTTCTAAGCCCCGCGCGGTGATGGTGACTTCGTCAAGGGGCGTGGATGAGGTTGTGGATGTTTGGGCCCGCACGCCAATGCCGCAACTGCCCAACAACAGAAAAACCGCAGCAGCGGCAGCGCTGCGCGTCAAAAAATGATTCATAAAAAACCTACTCACTGAAGATGAATGCGCTCCAAGCGTTCAGCTTGAAGTGCGAAAGACAATCCAATCAGTTAAAAGCAGGCGGGCCACGGGCCGCGTAGAAACTTTCAAAAAGCGCGAAGCGTTCTTGCAGTGGGGCGACTTGCCACACGTGAGATGCCGTCACCGCGACAGCGCTGAACAAGGTGTGGTGAAGCACATCAGGACAAGCTTGGTCAAACAACTGGCAATCGGCCAAGCTGCTGTGCTCACCCCACAAACGCGACAAGACACTGCTTTTCTCAAAGGTGCCCGCTGAGGCATGCGCATGTGCGGTGCCGGTCGCATGCGCTGCGCGGTGCAGCACGCCCATGGTCTGCACCAGCACCAAAGCCATCAGTAACACCAACAAGGCGCGGCGCAAGCTGCGTAAGCAAAGGCTCACAGGCATCCAACGCAGCGCGTCAGTCATGCTTCACCCGATTGGCAAAGGTCTGCATGAACTTTTGCACTTTAGGCGCGACCACAAAAGCGCAATAGCCTTGCTCGGGGTGTTGCTCAAAATAATCTTGGTGATAGGCCTCGGCCGCCGAGTAGTTGTGCAATGTTTTGAGCTCTGTCACCACGCGACCTGACATGGCGGCATTCACTTCGTCTAGTACCTGTTGCGCCACGACGCGGTCAGCTTCGTCACTCACATAAATGCCACTGCGGTATTGGGTGCCCGCATCGTTGCCCTGACGGTTCAAACTGGTGGGGTCATGGATGACAAAGAAGATCTCCAGCAACTCGCGCAAGCCAATCACCTGAGGGTCATACACCAAACGCACCACTTCGTTGTGGCCCGTGTCGCCCTCACAGACCTGCACATACGTGGGGTTCAACACATGGCCATTGGTGTAACCCGACTCCACATCCAACACGCCACTCACACGCACAAACACAGCCTCAGTGCACCAAAAGCAACCGCCGCCCAAGGTAATGACCTTGCTTGTAGTTGTGGGTGAGGGTGTGTTTGTCATAACCTTGATTCTATGATTGTGTGAGTCAGAACACCCAAATCACAATGGACGCACTCATCTCACTCAAACCCATACTCAGCGCTTTGGTGCTTCCTGCAACGAGCGGGCTGCTGCTTTTATTCGCGCTGTTGGGTTGGACATGGCGGCGTAGCAGTGCGCAACTCAGCACACGCTTACCAGTGGCACTGGCGGTTCTCACCACCACGCTGATGTGGTTCTTGAGTTGCCAAGCCGTCGCGATTTGGCTTTCCATGCATTTGCTGCCGCAGGTCGGCCCCATCCGAGCCGAAGACTTGAAACGCCAGCAAGTGCAGGCCATTGTGGTCTTGGGAGGCGGCGTAGAAAGCAATGCACTGGAATATGGCGGCCCAAGCTTGACGCCTGAAGCCATGAGCCGTTTGTTGTACGGCTTGCATTTGTCGCGCGCTGGGCATCTCCCTTTGGCATACGCAGGCGGCATTGGCTGGGCAGGTCCCTCCGAACAAATGCCAGAAGCCAAAGTCGCCGACTTGGCCTTGGCACGCATAGGTGCACCTGCGTTGCATTGGCAAGAGAACCAATCGCGCGACACACGCGAGAACGCCCAATTCACCGCCGCATTGCTTGGCAAAGAAGGGGTCCGTCGCGTCGCCTTGGTCACACACGCTTGGCACATGCCACGCAGTGTGAAGCAGTTTGAGGCAGCGGGCTTGCAAGTCACCCCCGCGCCCATGGGCTACATACAAAGTGATCTGTCACCTCTTCTGCAATGGATTCCCAGCGGAAAAGGGCTACGCGAAAGCGCATGGGTGCTGCATGAATGGCTTGGGCTTTTGCTCACCTAAGTCCATCAAAAGGATTCATCTGATACATTAATAACCAATCAGTCATTAAATTTCCGTGAACTCAGAAATCCACATCACCAGCACCGAACCGGCGCCCAAACGAGTGCGCCGCAAAGAGGCGCGTCCGGGTGAACTGGTCAAGGCTGCGCGCGATTTATTTGTGGAAAAAGGCTTTGCCGCCACTCGAGCGGAAGAGGTTGCGGCTCGTGCGGGTGTGTCCAAAGGCACTCTGTTTTTGTATTTCGAAAGCAAGGAAGACCTGTTCAAAGCAGTGATTCGCGAAAACATTGCCAACCTGTTCCCCGCATGGAACGAAGAGTTCAGCACATTCCAAGGCACCAGCGGTGACATGCTGCACTACGCCATGGACTTGTGGTGGGTCAATGTGGGCAACACGCCCGCGAGCGGCATCGTGAAGTTGGTGATCAGCGAGGCACAAAACTTTCCAGACATCGCTGCGTTTTATCAACGTGAAGTGGTGGCGCCCGGCACACGCTTGTTACAAGGCATTTTGCAGCGCGGCGTGGACAGCGGCGAATTTCATCACATGGACACCAGCAAAGCGGTGTTCGCCATCATCGCACCCATGATCTTTTTGATGATGTGGAAGCACTCGATGGGCGCATGCGCAACATCCGCCAACATCATTGACCCCGAACAATTCATTCACATGCAAGTCGATCTGCTGTTGCACGGCATGGCGACCGATAAAACCGTATGAAAACAATTCAACCTCGCTGGGTCGTGGCAGGCTTCATCGTGTTGGCCTTGTTGGCTGGCGTGTGGCGCGCCATGTCCAACAAGCAAGCGCAACAAGATGCAGCCTCAGCCCCTACTGCGGTCCAAACACAAATTGAATTAGCCAACAGCGACGTGATGAAAGTCGGGCTGCGCGACATCACCCAAGGCTTACCCGTCTCCGGCACCGTCAAAGCCGTCAATTTCGCCGTCATCAAAGCGCGTGTGGCAGGTGAGCTGAAAGAAGTTTTGGCTCGCGAAGGTGATGCGGTGAAAGCGGGCGACGTGCTGGCCCGCATCGACCCCACCGAATACCAACGCCGCTGGCAACAAGCCGCCGAACAAGCCAGCGCTGCCAAATCACAAATGGAAATCGCCCAGCGCCAGTGGGACAGCAACAAAGCACTGGTGGATCAAGGCTTCATCTCCAAAACAGCGATGGACAACTCGGTGGCCTCTTACCAAGGTGCCATCGCCACCCAAAATGCAGCCATCGCAGGTGCGGAAGTGGCCCGCAAAGCTTTAGATGACGCCACGCTGCGCGCACCGTTTGCAGGCATCGTCTCCGGCAGAGCCGCCCAAGTAGGTGAGCGCGTGGCCATCGACGCCAAAGTGATGGAGCTGGTGGACTTGAGCCAGCTCGAGGTAGAAGTGCCACTGAGCCCCAGCGAGTCGATGGATGTGCGCGTGGGCCAAGTGGCTGCGTTGCAAATTGAAGATCGCAAAGAAACCGTGGGTGCCAAAGTCAAGCGCATCAGCCCGAGTGCCCAAACTGGCAGCCGCAGCGTGTTGATTTATTTGGCGCTCGACAAAGCCGAAGGTTTACGCCACGGCTTATTTGCCAAAGGGATTTTGGGATTAGGTAAGAGCCAAGTTTTGGCCGTCCCACTGTCAGCCGTGCGAACCGACCGTGCGCAACCTTATGTGCAAGTGGTGGCCCAGATCGGCGACCAGTTAAAAGTTGTTCATAAAACCGTGACGCTGGGTGTGCGCGGCATGGACTTGGCACTGCCCGAGTCTGAGCCCTTGGTGGGCGTTAGCGGCTTGGAAGAAGGCAGCACCGTGCTCAAGGGCCAAGTGGGCGCTTTGCGCGAAGGCTTGCTCGTGAAGTACACCGCAGGTCCTGCAAGCCAGCCGTCCTCTGCCGCAAACGTTGCCCCTTAAGGCGCTGAAACACTCATGTGGTTCACCCAAGTCAGTTTAAAAAATCCGGTCTTCGCGACCATGGTGATGCTCGCCTTTGTCGTGCTGGGTTTGTTCTCTTACCAGCGCCTACAGATTGACCAGTTTCCCAATATTGATTTTCCCGTGGTGGTCATCACCACCGAATATCCGGGCGCATCGCCCGAGATTGTGGAAAGCGAAGTCAGCAAGAAGATTGAAGAAGGCGTCAACTCGATAGCGGGCATCAGCGCTTTGACCTCGCGCAGCTACGAGGGCATGTCCGTGGTGGTGATTGAGTTTCAGCTCTACGTCGATGGCCGCAAAGGTGCTGACGATGTGCGTGAAAAAGTGGCCTCCATTCGCCCCACCTTGCGCGATGAGGAAAGAGCCCAAGGTCTTGCGCTTTGACCCCTCCAGCCGTGCCATTTGGTCGCTTGCTGTGCTGCCAGAAACACCCAAAGGCGGCACACCGCTCTCCGCCGTGGAATTGACCAACTGGGCCGATCAAGTGTTGAAAAAACGCCTAGAAAACGTTCGTGGCGTAGGCGCGGTGTCGCTGGTGGGCGGCACCAAACGCGAGATCAATCTTTACTTGAACCCGCAAGCCATGGAGTCGCTCGGCGTCAGTGCCGACCAAGTGGTGAACGCGGTCAAAACCGAAACCCAAGACTTGCCCGTGGGCAGCTTGCGCTCCTTGCAACAAGACCGCGTGATTCAAATTCAAGGCCGCATGCTGCGACCCGAAGACTTTGGCCAAATCATCGTGACGCGCAAAAACACCACGCCGATTCGCTTGAACCAAGTCGCCACTGTCAATGACGGCGCACAAGAGGTCGAGAGCTTGGCGCTGTACAACGGCCAGCGCACGCTGCTGATGACTGTGCAAAAAGCCCAAGACGAAAACACGATTGACGTGATCGACGGCCTCAACAAAACCGTGGCCGAGATGAATGCGCAGCTGCCCGCTGGCGTGCGCTTGGAGCCAGTGCAAGACGGTTCGCGTCCCATTCGCGTGGGTGTGGCCAACGTGCGTCAAACCTTGATTGAAGGCGCATTGCTGACTGTTCTCATCGTGTTCTTGTTTTTGAACTCATGGCGCTCAACTGTCATCACGGGTCTTACGCTGCCCATTGCCATCATCGGCACGTTTTTGTTCATGTACATCTTTGGCTTCACCATCAACATGATCACGCTCATGGCACTGTCGCTGTGTGTGGGCTTATTGATTGACGATGCCATCGTGGTGCGCGAAAACATCGTGCGCCATGTGCAAATGGGCAAGACGCCTTACCAAGCGGCCATGGACGGCACGCAAGAAATTGGCTTGGCGGTATTGGCCACCACGCTGTCCATCGTGGCGGTGTTTTTACCCATTGGGTTCATGGGCGGCATCATCGGCAAGTTCTTCCACGAGTTCGGCATCACCATCGTGGCGGCGGTGATGATTTCGATGTTCGTCAGCTTCACACTCGATCCCATGTTGTCGTCCATCTGGCACGACCCAACCATTCATGCGCACGGTGAGCACGGCAAATCGAATGCGTTTTACGACCGCACCATCGGCCCGATCACCGCTTGGTTTGAAACCACCACCGACAAACTCATCGCGCTATACCAACGCATTTTGAAATGGGCTTTGATTCACAAACGCGCCACGGTAGGCATGGCCGTGGGTATCTTTGCCCTGAGCATTTTCATGGTCCCACTCTTGGGCTCAGAGTTTGTGCCCAAGGCTGACTTTTCGGAAACCACGGTCAATTTCTACACGCCTGTGGGTTCGTCGCTGGAAGTGACGGAGTCCAAAGCCAAGCAAGTTGAAGCCATCATCCGTGAGTTCCCCGAGGTGCGCTACACGCTGTCCACCATCAACACGGGTGTAGCCAACGGCAAGATTTATGCAAGCATCTACATTCGCTTGGTCGACCGCAAAGACCGCCAACGCAATGTGGACCAAATGTCCGCCACGCTGCGCGAGCGCTTGCGCCAAGTGCCGGGCATCACCGTCACGCACGCGGGTTTGCTCGATGCGGTGGGTGGCAACAAGCAAGTGGAGTTTTCGCTGCAAGGCGGTGACTTGCACGAGCTTGAACGTCTGACCATGCAAGTGATGGACAAAATTCGCACCATTCCCGGCTTGGTCGATTTGGACTCCAGCCTCAAACCCAACAAACCCACCGTTGAAGTCAGCGTGCAACGCGAAGCGGCCAACGACCTTGGGCTTTCTCTTGGTGCGATTGGCAACCAATTGCGTATTTTGGTGGCGGGCGAAACCGTGACCAACTGGCGCGCCGCCGATGACCAAACCTATGACGTGAACGTGCGCCTAGACCCCAATGCACGCAACGCCTTGCAAGACTTAGAGCGCCTGCCCTTCACCATCGGCACACAAACCGACGGCAGTCCACGCGTGGTGCGTCTGAACCAAGTGGCGCAAGTGGTCGAGGGCACAGGCCCCAACCAAATCAACCGTCGCGATCTGATGCGCGAAGTAGCCATCAACGCCAACGTGTACAACCGCTCAGCGGGCGAGGTGTCGGCGGACATTCGCAAAACCATGGAAAGCGTCCAAATGCCTCCGGGTTACCGCTACCAATTTGGCGGCTCGACCAAGAACATGGCGGAATCATTTGGCTACGCCATCTCGGCCTTGGTGCTGGCCATTGTGTTCATTTACATGATTCTGGCGAGCCAGTTCAAAAGCTTTTTACAACCCATGGCCTTGATGACCGCCTTGCCCCTCACTCTGATTGGCGTGGTGCTGGCTTTGCTGTTGTTTGGCTCTAGTTTGTCGATGTTCTCGGTCATTGGCGTGATCATGTTGATGGGCTTGGTCACCAAAAACGCCATTTTGTTGGTCGACTTTGCCATTCGTTCGCGTGAACCCCAAGAACAGCCCGATGGCTCAATCAAACCGGGCTTAAGCCGCCACGACGCCCTGCTGCTGGCTGCAGAAGTCCGCTTACGCCCTATTTTGATGACCACCTTGGCCATGATCTTTGGCATGGTGCCCTTGGCTTTCGCCTTGTCTGAGGGCTCCGAACAGCGCGCCCCCATGGGCCAAGCGGTGATTGGCGGGGTGATGACCTCATCCTTGTTGACTTTAGTGGTCGTCCCAGTGGTGTACTGCTATCTGGACGATTTGGCCGAATGGCTGAAACGCAAATGGGCGTCAGGCTCTGACAGCCCCGCCCGTTAAAATTTTGCTCAGCTTTAACTTTTCGATTTCGGAGTTTTGAGATGAATACCCAAGAACAAGCCCGCTTCAACATGGTCGAACAGCAGATCCGCCCTTGGCAGGTGCTCGACGCCCATGTGCTGACCGTGTTGTCTAACGTGCCACGCGAGTTGTTCGTGCCACAGGCCTACCAAGCCTTGGCCTACACCGACACCGACATTCCTTTGGGCCATGGCCAAAGCATGGTGCCTCCGCGTGTGGACGCCCGCTTGATGCACGACTTGCAACTCACTGGCGTAGAAAAAGTGTTGGAAATCGGCACCGGCAGCGGCTATTTGGCTGCACTTTTGGCCGGCCGCGCCCAACGCGTGGTGAGCTTGGAGATCAACCCTGAATTGGCCAGCACCGCACGTAGCAACTTGCAACGTGCGGGCATCACCAACGTGGATGTGCGCGTGGCCGACGGCAGCACCGGCGCTTCGGGCGATGCACCCTTTGACGCCATCGTCTTGGGTGGGTCAGTGGCTGAAGTGCCACAAGCCTTGTTGCAACAACTCAAAGTCGGCGGACATCTGATAGCCATCGTGGGTCAAGACCCCATCATGGTGGCCACCTTGTACACCCGCACCGCTGACGCCTCTTGGAACAGCAAAGCTCTGTGGGACACATCTGCCCCGCGTTTACAAGGCTTTACCGAGCCCACCCGCTTCAACTTCTAAAAGCACGGCATGATTGATCAAGTCCAACCGGCCCAGTTGCAAGACTGGATCGCTTCGCAAGCGCCCAACGGCACAACCGTCGTGCTTGATGTGCGCGAACCTTGGGAGATTCAAACCGCTTGTGTGACCGAGCAGGGGTTTGAGTTGGTCAAGATGGTGATGCACACCATCCCTGCCCGCTTGCAAGACTTAAATCCAGATCAGCCCATTGCTTGCTTGTGCCACCACGGTGCGCGCAGCATGAATGTGGCGGCGTTTTTGGCGCAACACGGCTTTAGCCATGTCGCCAACATCACTGGCGGTATTCACGCTTGGTCGTCGCAAGTGGACACTTCGGTGCCTACGTATTGATTTTTGAAAGAACTGCATGTCGCTCTCTCGCTCACTGTTTCGCCCCCTTCCCCTGACAACTGCGGTTGTCTTGGCCTTGGCATCCCATGCGCAGGCTCAAAGCTTGGTGGAAATGTATGACGCAGCGCGCGGTTACGACGCAGGTTTCATTTCAGCCAAAGCCCAGTTTGAAGCAAACCTAGCCAAAGCCAACCAAACCTTGGGCGGCATCTTGCCGAACATTGCGTTGTCGGCGAGTACAACGCGAAATTACTTTGATTTACGTTATGACAATGCTGCAGCTCAAGCCGCAGCTATTAATAGTGGTTTCACAAACCCTCGGTTATTCACTACGAGTGGAGCCAGTGTCACTCTATCTCAACCTATTTATCGCCCTGCAGCATGGGAAACATACAGGCAAGGCGGCTACCTGCTACAACAAGCAGCCGCCCAATATGAAGCGGCAGAGCAAGACTTGCTCGTGCGTGTCTCACAAGCCTACTTTGATGTGTTGACCAGCGAAGACAGCTTGGCCTCGGTGCAAGCCCAAAAGAACGCCGTCGAAGAACAATTGGCATCCGCCAAACGAAACTTTGAAGTCGGCACGGCCACCATCACCGGCGTGCGAGATGCGCAAGCCCGCTTCGATCTGACCAATGCCCAAGAGATCGCGGCAGACAACGATTTGCGCATCAAACGCCTGGCCTTGGACTTGGCCGTCGGTTTGAGCAACGCCAAACCGAAGCGATTGGCCAATGACAGCAAACTCATCGCCCCGCCGACAGAAGACGTGAACAGCTGGGTGACTCAATCTGAAGTCGCCAGCCCAGCGGTGCGTCAGGCACAACTGGCACTGGAAATTGCTTCGCGTGAGGTCAACAAAGCGAATGCTGGACATAAGCCAACAGTAGATGCTCAGTTATCCTACGCGGGCGTTCGTAACCAAGGAGGCAACGCATTCTCAACAACTGTCACTGACAATCACGTCTACAACCCTTCTGCAGCTATTGTCTTTAATTTACCCTTATTTGCCGGCTTCAGCACCATGTATCGCGTCAAAGAAACCGTGGCGTTAGAAGACAAAGCCCGCTCGGATTATGAGAACGCACGTCGCACCACCGCCCAAGCCACGCGCAGCGCCTATTTGGGTTTGGTCTCTGGCCTGAGCCAAGTGAAGGCCTTAGAAGCGGCAGAGGCCTCTAGCCAAAGCGCCTTGGACGCCAACAAACTGGGTTACTCAGTGGGCGTGAACATCAACATCGACGTGTTGAACTCGCAAAGCCAGCTCTACCAAACCAAGCGTGACTTGGCCAAAGCGCGTTACGACGTGTTGGTAGGCAACTTGAAACTGCGCCAAGCCACGGGCACGCTGACGCCTGCAGATTTGCAGCCCATCAACGACTTGCTCGCTCCCTAATTCGTTTTTAAATACGGCAGCAGTGCCTGCGCGGTGCGCTGCGCAGCCCCACGATGGGCTTGTGAAAACGCCATGCACGCTTGGACGTGTGCGCTCTCATCAGGACCAAACCTCACCATTTGCAAAGCCGTGGTCACGGCCTGCGCCATGTCTTCTACGCGCAAAGCAGCCCCGGCCTCTTCAGCCAACTGAGCGGCTTCGGCAAAGTTGAAGGTATGCGGCCCCATGATGACGGGGCAACCACAAGCGGCGGCTTCAATCAAGTTTTGCCCGCCCAAAGGCGCAAAGCTCCCGCCCAGCAAAGCGGCGTCTGACAAGCCGTAATACAAGGCCATTTCACCCAGCGAATCGCCCAGCCAAAGTGTGTTCACGCCATCGTCATGTTCTGGGCCTGCGCCCCAAGCACTGCGACGCGATACGGTCCACCCCCGTTGCGCCATGAGCGCAGCCACTTCGTCAAAGCGTTGGGGATGACGCGGCACGACCAACCACTGCACAGCATTGATGTGATCGTGCTGATCCAGTGGCGCGTCTTTGATCGCTTGCAGCGTGTCCAGCCACATGACTTCTTCGCCTTCACGAGAGCTGGTAAACAAGACCACAGGGCGTTTGAGTTGTTGCTTCCAAACCAAGGCTTGCGCAAGCAGCGTGGCATCGGGCTTGGCATCAAATTTGACATTGCCCAGCACGCCATCAACCTTGGCACCCAAAGCGCGTAGGCGTTCGGCATCGTCGTGCGTTTGCGCGAGCACCGCCGACAAACCTTGGTAGGCGGGACGTGACAGCCATGACAAACGCTGCGCTTGACGCATGCTCTTCTCGCTCATGCGTGCATTCACCAACACGAGAGGCACCTTCGCCTGATGGCACTGCGCTACCCAGTTGGGCCACAACTCGGTTTCCAAAATAACGCCCACACGCGGTTGGAACTGCTTCAAGAACCGCTGCACAGCGGCAGGCGTGTCCCACGGTTGCCAAACCTGCAGATCGCCCTCTTGCAGCAAGCTCACGCCTTGGGCGCGCCCCGTGGCCGTGCCATGCGTGAGCAAAATTCGAATGCCAGGTTGCGCAGCGCGCAAGGCGTGCAGCAACACAGCGGCTGCACGTGTTTCGCCCAAAGACACGGCATGCACCCACACGTAGCCGCCTTGTGTGGCGGCTTGCACGGTGGCTTGTGTGTAATGACCAAAGCGCTCTTCGATGGCTTGCAAATAGCCGACCTCTTCGCAGCCACGGCGTTGCAGCTTGCGACGCAACACAGGCTGTAACGCCCACATCGCGGCGCTGTAGATGTGAAGCATCAGGCGCGTCACGCGGTAGAGCCCCCTGCGTGCAAGCAGGCTTGCCAAGCATCCCACACGGCATCCACGCTAGGTGTGGGGCTAGCAACCACGCTGCGCTGACGCGTCAACCCCTCAGGGCCAGTGCGCCAAGCGGTGTCAAAGTTGTAAATCTGTACGTGCGGTAAATCGAGTGCAACAGCAATATGGCTCAAGCCACTGTCCACGCCAATCACACCCGCGCATTGCGCCATCTCGGCGGTCAGCTGATCCAATGACAAGCGAGGCCACACCACCGCACCCGGCAGCCTGTCGGCCAAGGCTTCGCTGCGCAAGCGTTCGGCTTCGTTGCCATGAGGCAATGCCACATCCAATCCGGCTTGTTTAAGTCGAGTACCCACCTCAATCCAATTCGCCAATGGCCATTCTTTGTCTGCGCGAGTTGTGCCGTGCACCAAGGTCACCAAGGGCTTACGTTGCGCCGTCACTTGGCCCAAACCGTAATGCAATTGCGCGGGTACGTCGTAGCCCAAAGCTTTGGCGCACAACACGCGACCACGCGCAACGGCATGGATATGCGGCGTCATAAGAACAGCCACATCGGCCACCCAACGCGTGGGACGTTCATAGCCCGAACCGTCAGTGCGGTTGGCCAAGGCATAGCGCGTGCCGCCCTTTGCTTTGCGCGCCAGCCAGGTCACCAAGGCTGATTTGGTGAGGCCTTGCAAATCAAGAATGACGTCGTAGGCTTCTTGCTGCAAATCGGCTTTGAAGGCTTGCCACTCGAGACGAGTTTGCGCGCGCGTCTCGGCTTTGAAAAAAGATTGACGCCAGCGACGCAGCTCGCACGGAATCACGCGATGTACCGCTGCGCAACGGGCGGCCAGCGGTGCAAAACCACGCTCGACCACCCAATCAATTTGGGCATGAGGGAACGCGGCTTTAATGTCCATCACGGCGGGCATGGTGTGCACCACATCGCCCAAGGATGACAGCTTGACGATCAACACCTTCAACGGTGCTTGACGATCACGCCCACCCAATGACCCGACCATGCTCAATGCGAGGCCTCTTGAAACTTCGCGTCAGGCTTGACACGGCGCAACAGTGCCAACATGTCGTGCTCAATGCGATCCAAAGCCGCTTGGGTTTGGCCTTCAAAGCGCAGCACCAATACTGGCGTGGTGTTAGAGGCACGAATCAAACCAAAGCCATCGGCCCAGTCGATGCGCAAGCCGTCAATCACACAAGCCTCGGGCTTGAACTCGGGAGAAGGCAATTCACCGGCCGATACGAGTTGCTGCAACTCAGCGCTCAAACGGTGTGGCTCGCCTTCGGCACAACCCACGTTCAATTCAGGTGTGGAGAAGCTGGTGGGCAAGGCGTTAAGCACCGCATTGGCATCGGGGCTGCGGCTCACGATTTCGAGCAAGCGGCAACCGGCGTAAGTGCCATCGTCAAAGCCGTACCAACGCTCTTTGAAGAAGATGTGGCCGCTCATCTCACCGCCCAAAGGCGAATCAACTTCTTTCATCTTGGCTTTGATGAGTGAGTGGCCTGTTTTGAACATCAGGGCTTGGCCGCCGGCTTCGCGGATGGCCGGAGCCAAACGCTGCGAGCACTTCACGTCAAACACAATCGCGCCCCCAGGCACGCGTGACAGCACGTCTTGTGCAAACAAGGTCATTTGACGGTCTGGGTAAATGGTTTCGCCGTCTTTCGTGACGATGCCCAAACGGTCGCCATCGCCATCAAACGCCAAGCCCAATTCGGCGCCTGTGGTTTTCAAAGCTGCGATGACGTCTTTCAAATTCTCAGGCTTGCTGGGATCTGGGTGGTGGTTGGGGAAGTTGCCGTCTACGTCGCTGAACAGCTCAATCACTTCACAACCCAAAGCGCGGAAGATGCCGGGGGCGGTGGCACCGGCAATGCCGTTGCCGCAATCGACCACCACCTTCATGGGGCGGCTCAAGCGGACATCGCCCACGATACGGGCCACGTAGTCGGCGGTCACATCTACCGTCTTTGCGCTGCCCCCCGCTTTGAGCGTCCAGCTCTCAGCCTCGATGATCTGGCGCAAACCTTGAATCTCGTCGCCATAAATCGCGCGACCACCCAAGACCATTTTGAAACCGTTGTAGTCTTTGGGGTTGTGACTGCCCGTGACTTGAATACCGCTCTGACACAAGGTGCTGGCCGCAAAGTAAAGCATGGGCGTGGTGACAGCGCCCACATCAATCACCTGTACACCTGCGGCAACCAAGCCACGAATGAGGGCTTCAACCAACGAGGGGCCACTCAATCGACCATCGCGGCCCACGGCAACGGTGGTTTCACCAGACGCAGACGCGTGCGTGCCAAAGGCACGCCCGAGGGCTTCGGCGACGTCTACATTGAGGGTGGATGGCACGACACCACGGATGTCGTAGGCTTTGAAGATGGAGGCGTTGACTTGCATAGTGATGAGATTGTAGAGAGCCCCGCACCTACTTTGATCGGCCCACTATGATGGCTCAAACCCGCTCAAAGAGCCATTCAAAGCCCATCAGCAACGTGCGTCACATGCCCCACACTGCCATCTATCAAATGCACACGACCTCGCCACTCGGTGATGTGCTGCTGGCTTCCACCGAACAAGGATTAGCAGGCATGTGGTTTGTGCACCGACAAGCGCACATGCCCGACAGTAGCCAATGGCTAACTGACAGCACACGCCCCGAATTGCAAGCCACCGTCCATCAGCTGGCCGAATATTTCCAAGGCAAGCGCCAAGCATTTGATGTGCCCTTAGACCTCGCATGGGGCACGCCCTTTCAACGCGCCGTGTGGCAAGCGCTGCAAGACATTCCGTACGGCCAAACCCGCACCTATGGCGATATTGCCCGCCACATCGACAACCCAAAAGCTGTGCGTGCCGTGGGTGCAGCGATTGGCCAGAACCCGCACAGCATCGTGGTGCCCTGTCACCGCGTGGTGGGCGCCAATGGATCGCTGACCGGCTTTGCTGGCGGCTTAGATCGCAAGACATATTTGCTGGCGCTTGAGGCCACGCACGCATGAACGAGCCCCATCTGCATCGGCGTGCATAGGTCCCAGAATTTTTGCCATTGGCCTTGCTGTGGGGTTCGTCGTTTTGTTCATGCGCAAGGGCGCCGACGCTTTTAGCCCCTTTCGCACATCAGCACGGGTTCATCCTCGATCTTGAATGCGACCACGCCTTTGTTTAGCGCAAACGCACAAGTTGATCCAGAGTCATACAGATGACAGTTGACGCTTCTCAGCGGTCACATCACCCATTAGCATGCGGCCAGATTCAACATTTATCTGGGAGCCCTCTGTGCGCATTGCCACCTACCGCCATCACAACCAACGTCACGTTGGCCAAGTTTCTGCCGATGGCCTTCATGTCACCGCGTTTGATGTCACGCCCGAAGTGGCACACCACGGCGCGTTGCGCTTGATTGAAACCGTCACGGCCGGTGGCAAGCTGCCTGCATTGACCAGCCATACCGTTGCGGTGGCAGACGTGCACTTGGAAGCGCCCATTCCCTTGCCGCGGCGCAACATTTGGTGCGTGGGCCGCAACTACCACGAACACGCCAAGGAGCTGTCCACTTCGGTGTTCAAAGACAGCAACACCAACACCCAGGCTTGGCCCATCGTCTTCACCAAAGTGCCCGAGTGTGTGGTCGGTCCGTTTGACGATGTGCATCTGCCAGGTGCTGCCATTTCTGACCAAATTGATTACGAGTCAGAGCTGGCCGTCATCATTGGTCAAGGCGGTAAAAACATCCAAGCCGCTGACGCCATGAAACACATCTACGGTTACACCATCGTCAACGATGTGACCGCACGCGATGTGCAAATGCGACACCAGCAATGGGACATGGGCAAGTCGTTTGACACCTTCTGCCCCATGGGTCCATGGTTGGTCACGGCTGATGAGATGGATGGCACACACACCCGTGTGCGCGGCATCATCAATGGCGAGCAGCGCCAAGACGGCCCCACCGAGAACATGATTTTCGACATCCCCACGTTGATTGAAACCATCTCACGCGGCATCACGTTGTACCCCGGCGACATCATCGCCACGGGCACGCCTGCTGGTGTTGGCATGGGTTTGAAGCCTCCGCGCTATTTGCAAAAAGGCGATGTGGTGCGTGTGGAAATTGATGGCATTGGCCACATCGAAAACAAATTCGTCTAACGCATCAAGGCCACCATGACACGACGCACAGCCATCCTTAAAGCTTTGGCCTTGGTGGCCGCGACTTCAGCCCTCACGGCTTTTGCGCAAGAGGACTACCCGACACGCCCCATCACCATGCTCGTGCCGTTTCCACCGGGTGGCGTGGCAGATGCCGTGGGCCGGCCCGTGGCAGAGGCCATGGGCCGATACCTGAAGCAGGCGGTGATCGTGGACAACAAAGGCGGCGCAGGCGGCGGCATTGGCATGGCGCAAGTGGCCAAGTCCAAGCCCGATGGCTACACCATGCTGATGGCTTTGTCGTCTTTGGTGGTGCTGCCTGAGGCGGACAAGGTGCTCAAACGCACGCCGATGTTCCAACTCGACCAACTCAAACCCATTGCCCGTTTCAGCGCAGACCCCACCGTCTTGGTGGTGCGAGCGGACAGCCCATGGAAAACGTATGGCGAATTCATCGCCTACGTGAAGAGCAATCCGGCCAAAGTGTCATATGGCTCATCGGGCAACTACGGCACCATGCATGTGCCCATGGAGCAACTCAAAGTGGCCACGTCCACCCACATGCTGCATGTGTCCTACACCGGCGCAGGCCCTGCAGTGATGGCCTTGTTGTCGGGTCAAATTGAAGCGCTGTCGACCGGACCGGCCAGCGTGACGCAGCAGATCAAAGCAGGCAAATTGCGAGCTTTGGCCCATTGGGGCGAAGGCCGTTTAAGCGCCATGCCAGAGGTACCCAGCCTCAAAGAACTTGGGGTGCCCATCGCCTATGCGCAGTGGTCGGGTTTGTTTGTGCCGGCCAACACGCCTCCTAGCGTGGTCGAAAAATTGCGACAAGCGGCCAAATTCGCTGCCACCGATGCACGCGCCAATCAAGCCGTCGCAGCAGCCGGCACCTCGTTCATGTATCAGGACACGCCAGAGTTTGATCGCTATGTGCAAACTGACGCCAAAGACATGGCGGTATTGGTGCAACGTATTGGCAAAGTCGATTAACTCTGTTACATTAGCCAATCGCTTTAGTCGACTTCTAGCACGCACCCCTACATTGCGCGTGCCAGCCCCTCAGCAGAGGGGCGTTTAAGTAAATTCCCACTTCTTCGCGTATTTCAACAAGCCCCGACAGGGCTATGTTTTGTCGTTCTACTTTTTTAAGTTCTCCATGAGTCCCGCTATCCATATTCAAAATAATTCCATCACTCTTGGTAAATACCGCATTGCGGCTTGCCCACGTGCACTACCCAGCGGCCGCTTTGCCGCACAAGTGTCTGTCGCCAGTGGGCGCGGTAGCGCGAGCACCGCCCGCGTGATGTGCTTCATCAACGACTTTGCCACCCACGATGACGCCGCCAACTACGCACTTGCACAAGGTTTGGACTGGGTGAACGGTGCCACTCATACGCATTGATCTTCTGTCTTTATCAAAAAACAACCATTTTCTTTACAGAACTTCATCGCAATATCACGCGCTAAATATACGTACGGCCTAGAATTTCTTTAACTTGTAATACACATCAAGTGCAAGGATGCCGATGCGAAATTTCCATGCAGGTCAACCCATCATCACCGATGAAGAGCTAAACGCGCTTTTGGGCGAAGCTGCGCCGACGGTCTCTAACACCGACACATGGTTCAAATACCGCAACGTCTTCTTATTGGTTGTGGTGATTTCGCAAGTCATCAAACTGCTGTTCTTCTCACATTTAACAACTGGCAACTTTGAACTGGGTGCACTCGACCCACAGGCTTTCGATCGCTACCTCGTATTTCGTGCTTGTTTCATCATCGCCATCAGCACGTTTTACATCTTTAGCTATTTAGAAAATTGGTACTTCGAAAAAGTTTCCCTGCTGTTTGTGGGAATAGCCATCACCGCCTTGGTGATGGATTATTTCAACGCTTATGTTTACTTGAGCGAAAACCCCGTCCAATGGATGACAGGCTTGATTGCATTGAGAGTTCTGGCTGTCGGCTGTTTGCTCATCAATGCACTGCATTCAAATCGCGCACCTGAAATGCCACGTCAGTTGTGGTCATGACTGATAGATTTAAATATGAACGGAACTAGACAGTCATTGCATTTGGGCTTCCAAAAAGAAAAAAGCCTAAGTAGCGAACTACTTAGGCTTCTTATTTGGCGGAGTGGACGGGACTCGAACCCGCGACCCCCGGCGTGACAGGCCGGTATTCTAACCAACTGAACTACCACTCCTGGTAGCTGTAACTTTTGCTCAGTTGCTTTC
>CANCCJ010000016.1 GCA_947374535.1 Comamonadaceae bacterium
TTGAGGTCGTAGCTCTTGAGGTCGGTAGCCGTGAGTTGTTGGGTGGCGACGCGGGTGTTGTCGAGCACATAGGTCCAGCTGCCGTCTGGGTTTTGTGTCAAGGTGCCGTAGGTGTTGAGGGCTGTGATGGCGGCAAGCGTTGCGCTGTCGGAGCCCCACGCCGTGAACCCAGCTGGCGTGTCGGCACCCGAGATGTCGTTGCTGAGCACGTTACCGCCGATGCTGCTCAAGCCGTCTTCAACCACACCCACTGGCCCATCATTGACCGCAATGGGGTGGTCATCCACGATTTCAACGGTAAAGGTCACAGGCGTGGAAGACGACACGCCATCTGATGTACTGAGCGTGAAAATATTCAGCTGTGGCTCAACCAAATTGTTCGCCGGTGACGTTAATTGGTAGTTGAAAGAGGCAATGCCGGTACTGCTGTCATAGGCTAAGACAGTCAAGGTGCCATTGGGGTCATGGATGACATTGTTGTTGCCTAAATCTGCGATGGGGATGACGGTGCTGTTGATGGTGACCGAGACAAGGGTGCTGAGACCATCAGGGTCTGCCACGGTGAACGTGCCCGACAGGGCGGTGGACGTAGGGCCTACGCTAGAACCCGCGGGCAATCCAGCCTCAAAGACCAAACTTGGACCACCCTCATTGCTGTTACCCAAGGTCAGCGTGGGAGGTTCGTTCGAGCCAAAAATTGTGACGGTCACATCGGCAACATTGCTGACCAATTGACCATCGGTGTTTTGGTAGCTAAACACCAAATCAAACGTTTGACTGGGTGGCAATGTCTCGGCTAGGGCATGACCTGCAGAATTGAGGGAAAAAGTGTAGGTGCCATCGGGTTGAATGATCAAACTACCGAAGGCATTGGTCAACGTCAAGGGCGCACTTTGCACGGTCAAAGGTCTGCCTGCTGGATCGCTGTCGTTGGTCAGCACATTGCCGCCAAGCGTCAACTCATCAACTGCCAAACTGCCAGAATCATTCACCGCCACAGGAGGATGGTCTAACGGAGTTGGTGTCGTTGGCACACCGGTGGTGGGCCCCAGTGGATTGAAGTTGTAGCTGTACGACACAGGCGTCACACTCTCCGCGATGCGAGGCAGCACGACAAACGTGATGCCCGTGTCAGCCGCACCCACACCCGCTACCGCACCTGTCAAACCCGCTGCGGCGGCTTCAAGCTGGGTACTGAGGTCGACCCCAAGCGCGAGCGATTGCACCACGTTTTCAATCTCGGACGGCGCAGCAGGAACTGCGGGTGCAGCAATCGCGCTGTCTTGCGCGGGGAGGGATTGGTCTGCGCCGATCAGGGGCTCGTCGAGTCGCAAGTGTTGATCGGCCGCCAGGGACATCAGGTGCCCATCGTTCATCAGCAAATCGACAGCCGTTGCGCTGTCTGTGCGAATAGTTTCGCCTTTCTGCAGCACGTCACCCACTTTGAGTTCGCGGGTCTTGCCAGACGCATCTACTGCAAACACAGCGCCTTTGCCATGGATATCAACGACGGTAGCAAATATGGCCATGATGCACTCCTTAAACTTGGTGTTTGAGATTAGTGATGGCGATATGGCTTGTCCAGAGCTGCGCTGCGCCTATCTTGTCAAAGCATGACATTCGTCAAAACCTCCCTCAATAGTTTCCTAGTTTCAAACGCTTCTCTATACGATGACCCACCGCGATCTGATCGCTGATTCACAAGCGATTTGGGTTGACGACTAGGAGCACGCCGTGTCTCTTGACGACAAATTAACCGCTGCCGATTTAGGCATTGCCTTGGATCACCACGATGAGCTGTTGAGTTGCTTGTTGATCGTGGCACGCGCGCATGGCCAATCACTCACCCCCGATGCGGTGATGGCGGGGCTACCAACCGAACAACAAAAACTCATCCCCAGTTTGCTCAAGCGCGCCGCGCACCGCGCACACCTAAGCAGCCAAATCGTGCGCAAAGATTTGGCACTTTTAAAAGATGCACTGTTGCCCGCCATCGTGCTCTTACACGACGAGCGGGCCTGTGTGTTGTTGAGCTTTGACGCCACCCGCAGTAACGCCCAAGTGGTCTACCCCGAACTCAGCGATGCGCCGGTAACCGTGGCTCTGACCGACTTAGCAAGCGACTACAGCGGCTTGTCGGTGTACCTGCGGCCCCGTGTGCGTTGGGATGCGCGTACCCCGCTGGTGCGCAACGATAGGCAAGGCCACTGGTTTTGGAGTGTGATTGCTGAAAACCGTTTGCTCTACCGCGATGTGTTGTTGGCTGCTTTTTTGGCCAACCTGTTTGCGCTGGGTATGCCGCTGTTCGTGATGAATGTGTACGACCGCGTGGTGCCCAACCGAGCGGTCGATACGCTGTGGGTTTTATCGCTCGGACTGTTCCTTATGTTGGTCAGCGACCTGCTGCTGCGCACCTTGCGCGGGCACTTCATTGACCTGGCCAGCAGTCGCACCGATGTCAAGCTCTCGGCCTTCATCATGGAGCGCGTGATGGGCATGCGCATGGAAGAGCGGCCCAACTCAGCGGGCTCGTTTGCTTCGAATCTGCGTGCCTTTGAATCGGTGCGCGACTTCATCGGCTCTGCCACGGTGGTGGCCTTCATTGATCTGCCGTTTGGTTTGATCTTCATGGTGGTGATCGCTTGGATTTCTTGGCCCATGTTGATCCCCCTCATCATGGGTGCAATGCTGATGCTGCTCTACGCGCTGGCCGTGCAAGGCCGCATGCATGAACTGGCAGAAACCACCTACCGCGCAAGCGCTCAGCGCAACGCCACCCTGATTGAAAGCTTGGTGGGCTTTGAGACCATCAAAGCCTTGGGCGCCGAGTCACCCGTACAAAGCCGTTGGGAAAAAAGCGCGGTGTTGCTGGCACGCACCGGCGCGCAGCTGCGGCTGTTGTCGGCCAGTGCCACCAACACCGCCACCTTCATGCAGCAGAGTGTGAATTTGGCCATCGTCATTGCAGGGGTTTACTTGATCGCCGATGGCTCGCTCACCATGGGTGGCTTGATTGCCAGCACCATGTTGGCCTCGCGTGCAATGGCGCCTGTGGGCATGGTGTCAGGGCTACTGGTGCAGTACCACACAGCAGCCACCGCCCTCACCTCGCTCAACGAAACCATGAAGCGCGAAGTCGAGCGCCCACCCGAGGCCAGCTTCATCAGCCGTGGGGGCTTGGATGGCGCGATTGAGTTTCGCGACGTGAGCTTTTCATACCCGGGCCAGCACCAACCCGCGCTGCGCAACCTCAACCTGAACATCAAACCCGGCGAGCATGTGGCCATCTTGGGTCGCATTGGTTCTGGCAAGACCACGCTTGAAAAATTGATCTTGGGTTTGTATCGTCCCACGACCGGCGCGGTGCTGATTGACGGCATTGACCAACGCCAGCTAGACCCCGCTGAGATGCGGCGGCAAATTGGCTACGTGCAACAAGATGTGATGCTGTTTTACGGCACGCTGCGCCAAAACATCACCCTAGGCGCACCACTGGCCGATGACCAAGCCGTGGTGCGTGCCGCAGAGCTGGCGGGCATCATCGACATGGTCAACGCCCACCCGCAAGGGTTTGACATGGTGATTGGCGAACGCGGCGAATCACTCTCGGGCGGTCAACGCCAAGGTGTGGCCATTGCACGCGCCGTGATCAATGACCCGGCGATTTTGTTGTTCGACGAACCCACCGCAGCCATGGACCACAAAAGCGAAGAAGACGTCAAGCACCGACTCAGCGCTTACGCACGCGGTAAGACCCTCATCATCATCAGCCATCGCAATGCGCTGCTGGATTTGGCTGATCGACTGATCGTGATCGACGGTGGGCGCATCATGGCCGATGGCCCCAAAGACCAAGTGATCGAGGCCTTGAAACAAGGCCGCGTCGGAAAGGCTGCGTGATGGGACCTCTGACTGCTAAGACCTTCGAACGCCTCAGCCACTGGATAGAGAAGCTCACACAAACCGGCACGCGCATGTTTGGCGACATCGTGACGCGCTTGACGCCTGAACCAGTGGCAGAAAAATTTGCTTGGCACGATGACGCCGATTGGGCCATGCAGCACCAAGAACCACTTCGCGCACGCACCCTCTTGCGTATTGCGGGAGGCGTGGTGTTCCTGCTGCTGCTGTGGGCGGCATTTGCCAACATAGATGAAGTCACCCACGGCATGGGCAAGGTGGTGCCCAGCAGCCAACTGCAAGTCATCCAAAGTGTGGACGGTGGCGTGGTCGAGGCCCTACTCGTCAAGGAAGGTCAAGAAGTACAAGCCGGGCAACTGTTGCTGCGGGTAGATTCAACCCGCTTTGAATCCAACATGATGGAAAACCGCACTTCGTTACAAGCCCTACAAGCCAAAGCGCTTCGGCTCGAAGCACTCACCCGAGACACGCCGTTTGTGCCGCCGCCCGAGCTGGTTCAAGCTGCCCCCGAGATCGTGGCCCAAGAAAAACGTTTGTATGAGTCACGCCGCGATGGCATCGTGGCGCAAGTGTCTATATCGCAAGACCAACTGAGCCAACGCCAACATGAGTTCAGCGAAATGAAGGCACGCAAAGAGCAAGCCGCCAGCAGCTTGGCATACACCCTGCAAGAGCTGGAGGCCACGCGCCCCATGCTGGCCACGGGTGCGGTGTCCGAAGTGGAAGTCATGCGTTTGGAGCGTGATGCTGCGCGCCTACGCGGCGACCGCGACCAAGCGACTGCGCAGATGCAGCGCGTTCAATCGGCCATTCAAGAGGCGCAACGTCGCATCGAAGATGTGCAACTGACCAACCGCAATCAAATGAGTGCCGAGCTGTCCGAGACCATGAGCAAACTCTCGTCCATGACCGAAGGGGGACGTGCGCTAGAAGACAAGGTCAAACACGCAGAGGTGACATCGCCCATGCGCGGCATCGTCAAGCGACTGCTGATCAACACCGTGGGCGGCGTGGTGATGCCGGGCAAAGATTTGGTTGAAATTGTGCCCTTGGACGATGCGCTGATCATGGAAGCGCAAGTCAATCCCAAAGACATCGCGTTCTTGCGTCCGGGACAAAAGGCCATCGTCAAATTCACTGCCTATGACTTTGCCATCTATGGTGGACTCGATGCAGAAGTGATCAACATAGGTGCCGACACCGTGCAAGATGAAAAAGGCAATTCCTTTTACTTGGTCCGAGTCCGCACCGAGAAATCCAAGCTCGGTGACAAGCTGCCCATCATCCCCGGCATGATGGCTCAGGTGGACATCTTGGTGGGTAAAAAAACCATCCTCTCTTACCTCCTCAAACCAGTGATCAGGGCCAAAGCCAATGCGTTAACTGAGCGATGAACCACCAAGGCTGACATATGCAACAGACAAACACAAACACACACAACACCAGCTTGCGCCACAGCGATGCCGACATGGCGCGCGTGCTGGAGGACCTGATTGAGCTGCTGATCAGCCGTGGCACCATTCAGTTCACAGACCTGCCGCAAGCCGCGCAAGACAAACTCTTACAACGTCAACAGGCACGTTTAGAAATGAGCCAACAACTCAAGCTGATCGCCGATGACGACAGCAACAGTGGTTTCATTTAACGCCCGGACCAGTCGCACCATCAAAGCCGAGTTGACCTAGCAGGGGCAACTCGGTGTCTGATGTCACGCCCAGCGCAATCACTTGAATGCCCAACACGTGCGCGGCGGCACACAAGCCTTTGAGGAATTCTTGATTGCTCGGTTGATCAACCAGTCCACGGATATAGCTGGGATGCACTTTGATGTAATCCAAGCTGAGGTTGGCCAGCTTGTTGCCCAACGCAAAACTCTCGCTGAAATACTCAATCCCCACACGGCACTTCAGTTGTTTCAACCGCGGCACAAAGACCTCAAACAAAGAGAAGTGTTGATCGACACCGTATTCGGGCACCTCAAACAAAAGTCTCTCGCATGCTGGCAGATGTGCGCCAAGCAAGGCCGTGAGGTCGTGCATGAACTTCAGGTCCGCCATGCTTTGCGCTGCGAGGTTAATCGCCACATCGCCCGAGGTGTGGCTGAGATGTTGGATGGCCAGTTGCACGGCATGCAAGTCAATCGGCGCGCTGAGTTTCAAGCGCACGGCCATGGGCATGAAATCACCCGCCACCAGCGGCGGCTTGGTCGCCTCAACCGTCCAGCGCAGCACGCCCTCTTGATGCAGCAAGGACTGTGTCGTGATGTTGCGCACGGGGTAAAAAGCTAGGCTCAAACTCTTGCTTGTGACGACGTCCGTCAATCGTGTGCGCCATTGGTCGCTGGAATAAGCTGGGCGTGTACTGTCATCCATGCTGGCATACACACCTTGTACGCCCTGCGCTTGCGCGAAGGCCATGGCCTCATCTGCGCGGCTCATCAACACACTCACCGATTGGCCACGGTGGTAAGGCACGGCCGCCAAGTGGTAAAGATTGGGCAAGACTTCCACCCATTCCGACAGCCCTTGTTGTTGAATGCTGCGCTGCAGTGCATGCGCGGCTTGCAAGGGCGAATCCCTGCCGGGGCAGACCAACACAAACTCCCCAGCCATCAACCGTCCCGCCATTGCATCTTCGATGGGTGCCATGTGTGTCTTGAAGATCCAAGCGATTTGCCGCAACAAAGCATTGGTGCGCTCGTGGCCGAGTTGCGCATTCAAGGTCTCTAGCGGGATCAAACGCAACATCACCAAACTGCCGTTGGGGCTGTACGCTTCGCCGGTGGTTACCTCCTGCAACCGAGACAAAAAGTAGGTGCGATTGGCCAAGCCCGTAAGGCCATCAAGGTTGCTGCGTTGACGGTACGCCTCCACCCGCGCAGCCTCTTCACCAAACATGGTTTTGAGTCGATCCACCATGCTGTTCATGGCCCGCACCACGGTTCGAAGTTCAGGTGTGCTCGGCTCGGGAATGTGGATAAAGCGACGCACTTCAATGGCTTGTGCTTGCTCAATCACCTCGTTCAACGGACGGGTGATACGACGCATCGCCCAAGTGGCCGCCACCGCTGTCAACAAAGCGCCCAGCGCAAACCAATACAACAGATGCAGGGTGCCTTGCCATAGCGTTTGATACACATACTGCTCATGGCTTGCCAAACTCAAACTTCCGTATTGCTTCCAACCGTCTTGAATTTGTGCAAAGCCTGGTCGCGCTTCAATGGGAATTAAGCGGGCAAACCAAAGCGGTGCGCCTTGCAGGCTTCCTGTGAACACGCGCTCCACAATGAGTTCACCGGTGGGCGACGTGATACGGATGTAGCGGTAATGACCTGCATCAAATTGGGCTGCAACTTGCAGCTCGACCATGACAGGGTCTTTGGGTAATTGCGACAGCGACAGCGCCAAGGCGTTGGCGTTGTCAATGTTCTTGACTTGTAGCTGTGCCTCTAGGTAGTGACGTGCCGACAACACACTCAGCACCAGACTGCCGCCGAAAGCCAATATAGCCATACAAATAATGGCAAGCCAGAGTTGTTTGATGAGCGTCATAGGGGTGCCTCGTGAGAGCGTTGAATCATGGAGAAATACCTTCGTGGTGCATGCGGTTGAGCACATCGCGCCACTTTGACAAACGGGTGGTTGGGTCGGCGTTGGTGGGTGTGCCACTGCCCACCCACAAACCCGTGTCGTTGAAGCTGTAGACCGGTGTCAAGTCAATGCGCTGTGAGGCGGGTTGAACGCTGCCAATCAAGTTATCCAAAATCAGAGGCTCATCTGTGGGGTGCAAGTAGTAGCCCAACACCATGTGGGCCACGCTGGTGTTAGGGCCGGTTTGAGCGCGCACATAAATCATGCGAAGTCGGTCTTTGTTCATGCCCATCAATTGCAAGGTCATGTATTTCGCAATTGAAAAATCTTCGCAGTCGCCCGCACCGTGGCCCATGAACTCCAAGGGCGTGGCCCAGTAATCTTCTTTGCCCCACACCACCGTGTCAGGCAAGAACTGCATGCGCCGATTGAAAAACGTGTTCACCTGATTGAGCATCACCAAATCTGGCGCGCCTCTCGTGTCATCCATCAAGCGGCGCCATGTCAGCACCGTCTGTACCGCGGCGGCACTGTATTGCTGCTGAGCGAGGCTCAAAGTTCTGTCCAAGTCGGATGCTGCAAAGCTCACACCCAACAGCAGCAGTGCAGCTAGCAAAAAGCCACAGGCATAAGACTGACGAGAAAAAAATAGTTGGGTCATAAGCCACATCACGATCGCATCAAACTTCATGAATGGCAAGACGAGTGTGCGGACATCGAAGGCTTAAATGCGCTCTTTTTGATATTTCGCATGAAAACAAAAAATACTGAACGACAGGTCAAAACGATAGACCTATAAACGAACAACTTATTCGATACCCATGACATTTCTTGGAGGTTTTATGAATGCAAAGTTTTCGGCCATTGCGGCCGCAGTGCTCATCAGCTTAGGAGCTCAAGCGCAGATGGTGCCCGATCCTTTGGTTCAAGCGGCGCGCAAAGCCGTGGCCAACAACCCCGAGGTACAAGCCCGCTGGAATGGCTTCTTAGCTGCGGGTGACGAGCGCGATGTGGCACGCGGTGGCTACTTTCCGAGCATTGATTTGCAAAGCGGCGTGGGCCACGAATACCGGCTCTCGCCCACCGTCAATCCCAGTAGCACCTACACCTACAACATGAATCAGCTCAGCCTGACGCAGATGTTGTTTGACGGCATGTTCACCCGCAACGAGGCCAAGCGTTTGGGTTATGCCAAGCTGACCCGCTACTACGAGTTGCAAGATGCAGCAGAGACAGCCGCACTCGAAACAGTGAAGGCCTACACCGACGTGGTGCGCTACCGAGAGTTGGTCGACATCGCGACACAAAACTACGCGGAGCACAAAGGCATTTCTAACTTGGTGGAAGAGCGTGCCAGATCGGGTGTGGGGCGGCAAGTGGACGCAGAGCAAGCCTTGGGCCGCTTGGCGCTGGCCGAATCTAACTTACTAACCGAGCTGACCAATTTGCACGATGTCAGCGCGCGTTATTTGCGCTTGGTGGGTGAGAAGCCGCCCGAGGTGTTGCCGAGTTTGCCGCCGCAATTCAGCTTTGGCCCCATGCCAGCCAGCACAGATGTTTTGCTGCGCGAAGGCATGCCCACCAACCCCAGCCTGAATGCAGCCTTAGAAAACGTGCGTGCACAAAAAACCGCGATTGATTCACGCAAGGCCGCCTACTTGCCGCGACTTGATTTCCGCGTTTACGCCAACCGCGATAAAAACGTGCTCGGACTGCCGGGACCGACCAACGTCAATGGGGTCGAGTTGGTGTTGAACTACAACTTCTACCGGGGTGGTGCCGACAAAGCGCGTGAACGTCAAGCGGTTGATCTGCATGCACAGTCCATCGACTTGAAAGAAAAAGTCTGTCGCGATGTACGTCAGACCTTGTCCATCGCGTACAGCGACGTGACCAACTTGAAAGATCAAATGCGCTTCATCACGCAGCACCGTTTGTCGACCGAGAAATCCAACGTGGCCTACCGTCAACAGTTTGAATTGGGCCAACGCACGTTGCTCGACTTACTGGACAGTCAAAACGAATATTTCCAAGCCTCACGCAACTTCATCAACACAAGCTACAACCAAATCGTGGCGCAAGCGCGCACCCTCTCGGGCATGGGCCAGCTGGTGCCCACCCTTCATGTGATGCGTGATGACATGCCGGAAGCCAAAGATGTAGGACAAGACCGAACCGGTGTTGACCCCGCTGACTTGTGCTTGATAGATGAGGTGAGCACCGAGTCGATTGAGAAAATCAAAGCCGGCATTGTGGTGCCCATGCGTGCGCGTGCCCTCGCGCCCATGCCAAACAAAGTCACCCTCTCAGCCGATGCTTTGTTTGATTTTGACAAAGCCGTTCTCAAATCCAAAGACCAGACCGAGCTGGATGCATTTGCAGAATCCGTCAAAGGCATTGACTTGGACATGTTGATCGCGGTGGGCCACACCGACTCGATTGGCACCGAGGCCTACAACATGCACCTGTCACAACGGCGTGCGGAGGCCGTCAAGACCTATCTGGTTGGCAAAGGCATTGATGCCAAACGCATTCATACCGAAGGGCGCGGCAAGACCCAACCCGTGGCCGATAACAGCACAGAAGAAGGTCGCGCACGCAATCGACGTGTGGTGATTGAAGTGAAAGAAATGAAGCCCATGAAATGAGCAACACCTTCGTCCTGACGTCAGAATCAGTCTCTGATGCCCACCCAGACAAAGTAGCCGATCAAATTTCAGATGCGGTACTCGATGCCGTGTTGAGCCAAGACCCGCTCGCTCGGGTGGCCGCTGAAACCCTCACCAGCATGGGGTTGGTGTTGTTGGCTGGCGAACTCACCACCACCGCCGATGTGGACTACACCGCTGTGGTTCGGCGTACGCTGGCAAGGCTGGGTTATCAATCGACTGAGCTGGGCATAGATGGTCGCAACTGTGCCGTGGTGGTGGGCTATGGCCACCAAAGCCCCGACATTGCGCGTGGGGTAGACCACGCCCTCGATGACCCGTTAGAGCAAGGTGCAGGCGACCAAGGGATGATGGTGGGCTACGCAGTGAATGAAACGCCAGAGCTCATGCCGCTGCCGCTCATGCTCGCGCACCGGCTGATGCAAAGACACGCCGCCTTGCGGCAAAGCCATCACTTCGACTGGCTCCGACCCGATGGCAAATCACAAGTAACCGTGCTCTACGAAGGCACACGGCCAGTGGCGATTGAAACCATCGTGCTGTCTACCCAACATGCGCCGAATATCGCGCTGTCTGAGGTGCGCGAAGCCGTGATCGAAGAAATCATCAAACCCCTCATTCCGAGTGAATTTTTCAATCAGAACATTCGATATTTGGTCAACCCCACAGGGCGATTTGTAGTGGGCGGTCCACAAGGCGACTGCGGCCTCACGGGGCGCAAGAACATTGTTGACAGCTATGGCTCAGCCGTGCCGCATGGCGGCGGCGCTCTGTCTGGGAAGGACCCTTCTAAGGTGGATCGTTCCGGCGCTTATGCGTGTCGCTATGTGGCTAAAAACATTGTGGCTGCAGGCTTGGCAGCCAAGTGCATGGTGCAAGTGTCCTACGCCATTGGCATCGCGCATCCGGTGTCGGTCATGGTGGATACGTTCGGCACAGGCTTGATGCCTGATGCTGACATTGCCGCCTGCGTGAGCCAGCATTTTGATTGGCGACCTCGCGCCATCATTGACAAGCTAAATTTGTGCCGCCCCATTTATGAAAAGACCGCAGCATTTGGGCACTTCGGTCGCGCAGACCCAGACTTCACTTGGGAGCGTTGTGACCTTGCGGCCTTGCTTCCTTGCTCATAGATACACAAGGTCTGCCATGAAGCCCACGCCCCTGTCACCCGAACTCACCCACCAAATTTACCAACGGGTGGGATTGAGGGCGCACTCCTCCAACGAGGACCGGCTTGCCGAATGGATCAGTGAGCGAAGCCAACAACTCACGCTCGCTAGCCCCGAGGCTTACTTGGATTGGTTGGCTGAGCCTTTGCATTTATTGCAAGAGCGAGAAGCCTTGAGCCAACTGCTGACCTCCAGAGAAACCTACTTTTTGCGCGACCGTGGTGTGGTGGACTTGTTACGCGACCATATTTTGAAAGACACCCTGGCACGAAAGATGACAGAGCAAAGCATCCACATTTGGAGCGTGGGCTGTTCGACGGGCGAAGAGGCCTACACCTTGAGCATCTTGCTGGAAGAGGCCATCCCTAATTTAAACAGCTGGCAAGTCGATATCTTGGGATCCGACATTGACCAAATCGCCTTGCACAAGGCACGCCAAGGCGCTTATCGACAATGGTCTTTCAGGGGCTGTCCTCCCGAGTTCATCGCACGTTACTTTCATCAAGAAGGCAGTCATTTAGAAATCATGGACCACATCAAGCAGCGCGTGCGGTTTGAGCAGCTGGATATTGTGGGCGAGCCCTTTCCAACCGAGCACAAAGGCATGGCCCATGCAGACATCATTCTGTGTCGCAATGTCTTTATTTACCTGAATGATGCAGCCATCCAAACCGCGCTCAAGAAACTCACCGCCTGTTTGAATGAAGACGGCTATCTGTTGTGCGGGCCGGGGGAACTACACGCGCAAGAACACCCGCAGCTGGTGCCGCTGATATTTCCGCAAGCGCTGATTTATCAAAAGAAAAAAATGTCTGCACAGCTTGCTGTGGCTGCTCCGTTCACATCACTCAAACCACCTCCAGTGCTGACAAGGGGCTTCACACCCAAGCCAACGCTCACAGGTGCAAACATCGCGCAACCCATCAGCCTCGAAAATGCCTGGGCACAGGCCAACCGGGGGAACATTGCAGCGGCCAACACCCTTTGCGACACCTTGATACAGCGGCACCCCTTTGACCCACATCCACACTACCTACACGCAGTTTTACATTTTGCGCAAGGCATGAACACGCAAGCTCGAACTGCGCTGCGCCGCGTGCTTTACCTTGACCCTTTGTTTGCTGTGGCCTATGCCATGTTGAGCGATGTGTGCATGGCCGACGACGACACCGTTTGCGCCATGAAAGCCTGCGAACAAGGCTTGAAAGCGACCAGCATCCAAGCCGAAGAACTGCCTGTGCCTTATTTCAAGGCGGTCACATTTTTAGAGTTTCGCCAGCACTTGCAAGATCGCATCGCCACCTTGCGTCAATAAGTGCGGTCCACGGTCAACAACTGTTCAAACTCAAGCGTGGGAACAGGTTTAGAAAACAGGTAGCCCTGCCCTTCATCGCACTCCAACTTGAGTAAAAATTCGCGTTGTTTGTCCAGCTCAATCCCTTCGGCCACGATGAGAAAGCCAAACTCTTTGGCCATTGCCACGATCACGCTGGTGATCACCACCGCATGCGGGTTGGTCAATATTTCACGGATGAATGAAATATCAATTTTCAAAATATCAATCGGGAACTTCTCCAGATACGCCAAGGACGAATAGCCCGTGCCAAAGTCGTCAATCGCCACCAAGACCCCCATCTCGCGAATTTGATCCAACAAAGCAATGGTCTGCGCGGCGTTGGTCATGGCGGCCGACTCGGTCAACTCGACCTCAAGGAAATGCGGATCGAGTGCGTATGTTTTCAGCAAGCCACGAATGACAGAAATAATTTTGTCGTTCGAGAAGTTTTCAGCGACCAAATTGACAGAGATGGGAACCGTCTTAACGCCCGCATCCAACCAAGCTTTTTGTTGGCGACACACCTGCTCCAACATCCAGTCGGTCATGTGTACGATGAGCCCGATTTCAACAGCGAGCGGCACAAATTCGATGGGCGGGATGATGCCCAGTTCAGGATCGCGCCACCGAATCAAGGCCTCGGCACCCGCGATTTTTCCAGTTGCCAAATTGACACGCGGCTGATAGAAAACCTCAAACTCATCATTGAGCACAGCCGCGCGAAGCCTGCTTTCTTTTTTCACCAAATTCTGCACTTCGTCATTCAACTCGGCAGAGGCCAACACCACGCCCATGCGCCCTTCTTGTTTGGCCTTGTAAAGCGCGCCCTCGGAGGACTGCAACAAGGAGGCGGCATCGTCAGCATCTTTGGGGTACGTGCTCACACCCATATAGGGCTCCAGCTGTAACTGGATACCTTGCCAATTGAAGGGCGTGTTGGTGGCCCTGAATAAACGCTTCAACAGCTCTGGCACAGTGCTCGCGTCTTCAGACCCATCCATCAAATAGATGAAGTCTTGGTTGCGCACCCTCGCCACCATGTGCGACTTGGGTTGCAACGAGCGCAAGCGCTGTGCCAGCTCAATCTGAACTGCGTCCGACACTTCATGGCCCAAACTGACGGCAAATTTATTAAGACGGCTCAACTCAATGGCCACCAAGGTCACTGAAGTGCCTGTGCGTTGCGCCGTGTGAATGGACTGCGCAATGGCATCCAACAACAAGGCTTTGCCCGGCAAGTCGGTGAGCGCATCGTGCGTGCCCTTGTGTTCGAGTTCGCGCTCAATTTTTCGAGAACGATTGATCTCTGACACATCACGCAGCACACAGTTGAGGTACTGGTGTTCATGCAGGTCGATCAAACGTGCGCGCACTTCAATGTCAGCTTCTCCCCCCTCTCGCGTCCGCATCACAGCCGTGAAGTAGTACTCCGTGTGCTTGACCGCTTGATCGAGGTTTTCTAGCACGGTTACCCTGTCATCAGGTGTACAAATGTCTGACAAGGTCAGGTTTAAAAACTCATCGCGCAAATAGCCCAACTGCCCGCACAGCACATCATTGAACTCAACGAACTTTTGAGTCGCCAAGTCCAACAGCCCCACGCCCTCCGGCAATAACGAAAACAATGTTTTGTAACGGTTCTCGGCTTCTAAGGCCCGTTTTTGCTCTTGCGCTAACAGAGCTGTGCGTTCTTCCACTTTGGTTTCAAGCTGACGGTTCAAATTGTTCAGCTCATCCTCTAGCGTTCGCAAATGTGTATTTTGTTGAACTGCGTTTTCGTAAGTTGAGATCAGCATCTGCAAAATCTTTTGACGACTGGCCTTGACTTGAAACACAGTCCCGTTCACCTCCACATCCAACGCCGTGCCGTCATCCACTTTGGGTAAATCCTCAAGTGACACACGCAACAAACGATCGATTTGGTATTTCAAACTGTCGTTGTCATAAGGCTTGGTCAAGTAGGCCTCGGCCCCCGCATTCAATCCCTTGATGACATCGGTGGAGTCAGACAGCACGGTCAGCAATATCACGGGCGTGTGTCGTAGCAAAGAGTCTTGCTTGATGCGCTCACACATTTGGTAGCCATCCAAAATGGGCATCTGTATGTCGCTGACCACCAAGTCAGGGCGCTTAGAACGCAGGGCTATCAAGCCCGCCTCGCCATCGGTCGCCATGATGCAGTTGTAGCCATGGCTCGTCAGGAATCGACGCAGAATTTCCGCTTGAATTTGACTGTCTTCCACAACCAAGATGGTGGCATTGTTCATTGTTTAAACCTAGGCGACAAGAGGCGATACGGCTCAAGTATGCGCGTGAATAGATCGCCACTTGCTTAAATTCAGCAGGGCCTTGATATATATCAATTTTCTAGATGTATGACATCGCTGAAGTGCGTCACACTCGAGCCAAATCAACGAACACTTATCAAACATGATGTCAACACTGCCTTTTCTATTTAGAAAGGCCACCCATGTCTGCTGACTTGAAGCACCTCAACGGCAAGCGTTCCCCAACGCAATCACACAAAAAATTCAATGCGCAAATCAGCACAACCGTGAGCAGACTGTTTGCGTTCACCTTGGTCACGGTTTTGATTGGTTCAGGCATTGCATTGATGCAAAACTGGAACGTTCGCGTCGAATCGGCCGAAGTAGAGCTGATTCGTAGCGCGAGCATGGCGAACTTTCTGATTGAAACCAATCTGGCCATCGCCGAGAAATCGCTCAAAACAAGCCATGCGGCCTTCACGCAAGCGCTGGAGTCTGGCCCTATTGATCAGCAGCTCGCCCGTCAATTACTCGATAAAAATTACGAAAGATTCAAAACTTTCAACAACGTAGACATGTTTGGGTTGTTATTTTTTGTGAATGCCGATGGAATGTTGGTCGCTGGAAGCGGTTTGCCAAGCAACGAAAAAATTAATTTCTCAGACCGTTATTACTTTTACCAACTCCGTGACCATCCAGAAATGACTCGCGCCATCGGCCCGATGGTTTTCGCACGAACGACAAACACTTGGTTGTTTCATGTCGCGGTTCCACTCCGCGACAAGTATGGGAAATTTTCAGGCGTGTTGGTTCAACAGCTTTCGCCTAGGAGCATCGCCAACAATCTAGGGCGCTACACCAACACCCGCAGTTTCGATCAATTGATGACGCATGTGATTGGCAACGATGCGTCATTCATTTTTCCGATGCCTGATACACCCCAAACAATAGCCGTACAGAAAGGCCTCAGCAACGGCGGTGCATTCCGCTGGGATTTGGATACCTACGAAAAAAAGAACTCAGACCACAGTTTGATCCAGGTCGTGAAATCACCGATCTACGACTTAGAAACTTATGTCACTTTCCCAACTGCCACCGTTCTGCATGAATTTTGGGTTGAGAACCTGGTTTTCTTGTTGTATGTGTTCTTTGGCATGTCCATCTCGACCGCCATCTTCCTCTACCTGCATCGTTTATCGCAGCAACTGGCCACGGCACAAGAGGCTTCGCTGTACGACGCACTCACCAAAGTTCACAACCGCCGTGCGTTAGACGAAATGTTGCCCGTTTTGTTGAGCGATGCCATGCGTTCGCAAGAGCCCATCAGTGTGCTCTTCATCGACATTGACCACTTTCGCTTTTTCAATACCAACTACGGCCATGAAAGCGGAGACACAGCTTTGGTCGCCGTGGCCCAAACGCTGGCCGACTGCGCCAGTCGGCCGCTTGATTTTGTGTGTCGCTGGGGCGGTGAAGAGTTTGTTATCGTGCTGCCTAAAACCAACGGCCAAGCCGCCATGAAAATTGCCCATGAAATATTGAATGCGGTGCGCGCCATTCATTTGAAAAGCGAAGATGGCGAGCAACCCAACATCACGGTCAGCGTGGGGTATGTGACCGATACCGTCACCGCAATCGAAACCCAAGATGATTTGATTGATCAAGCGGACCAAGCGATGCGCCAAGCCAAAAAACAAGGCCGCGACCAATGCGTGGCTTACGTCCCTAAAGAATCTAGCTCACGATGCCAAAGCTATCGGGATACTTTGCTTTAGCGCGCGCTTGTGACACGTCAATCAGCCCTTGGTTCACCAAGGTGACGAGGCTTTGATCCAGCGTCTGCATGCCAGCCACACTGCCCGTTTGAATGGCTGAATACATTTGTGCCACTTTGCCTTCACGAATCAGGTTGCGCACCCCCGTGGTACCCACCATGATTTCGTAGGCGGCAATGCGACCCACCCCGTCCTTGCGCTTACACAGCACTTGCGAAATGACCGCGTTGAGCGACTCAGACAACATGCTACGCACCATCTCTTTTTCTTCGGCAGGAAACACGTCGATGATGCGGTCTATGGTTTTGGCAGCCCCCGAGGTGTGCAGCGTGCCAAACACCAAATGGCCGGTTTCAGCCGCGGTGATGGCCAGTCGGATGGTTTCTAAATCGCGCATTTCGCCGACCAAAATCACATTGGGGTCTTCGCGCATCGCTGCGCGCAATGCGTTGGCAAAACTCAAAGTGTGGCCACCTACTTCGCGTTGGTTGATCAAACATTTGTTCGGGGTGTGAACAAACTCAATCGGATCTTCAATCGTCAAAATATGTTTGGTTGACGTTTGGTTGAGCAAATCCACCATCGCAGCCAAGGTCGTGGATTTGCCTGAGCCGGTGGGACCGGTCACCAACACCAAGCCACGCGGGCTACGCACAAATTCAGAAAATATGGGTGGCGCATTGAGTTCATCCAAACTCGGCATGCGGTTGGGAATGCCACGAAACGCCACAGCCACACCACGCGCTTGATGAAAGGCATTGACACGAAAGCGCGAGACATTGGGAATGTTGAATGAAAAGTCGCACTCCATGGTTTCGCTGAACTGCGTTTGCTGGGTGGGACTCATGATGCCCAGCACAGCTTGGCGTATGTCATCGCTGCTCAGGGGCGTCTCGGACATGCGCGCCAAATCGCCATCAATGCGCAACATCGGGGGCACCCCCGACGACAGGTGCAAGTCGGAGGCGCGACGCTCAATGCATTGAACCAATAATTCTTGGATATTCATGAGCGCCTTTGTATCAGGGTTATTGGCTCAGTTGCTTGAGTCGATCTTGCGCAAATTGCATCAAGGAAGGTGTCAAGCCCAACTCAATCGCACGTTGGTAAGCCTCTGCGGCACTGCGGTCATCCCTTTTGGACTGCAAGGAAATGCCCAGCCCCAGCAGCCAATTGGCGGCATCGGGTTTGAGGCGCAAGGCAATGACGTAATGCTCAATCGCCTCTTCGTGCCGTCCTACGCGCTGCAAGAGCGTGGCCAAAAACCCCTGATATTCGGCGTTGCTGGCAGCGGTAGACAAACCGTCCTGCAAGACTTTGATGGCTTGATCCACATCGTTCATCGCCAACTGCACATGCGCCAAGGCCATGACGAACTCGGTACGTTGTGGCGCGATTTTGAGCCCTTGCTGCAACAGGGTTTGCGCATCTTCCAAGCGCCCTTGTTGAATCAGCGCCACGGCATCACGGTACATATTTTGTGCACGTTGATCTTCCGTGATCATGCGAGAGACTGCGCCCGGTGGCGCCATCGCGGGGGCGGCGACCAGCTCAGCAGATGCCGGTGCTTTTTGCGCCACAACGGCCTTGGTGGGCTCTGGCAATTTGGCAGCGACAGTTGCCGTGGGTGCAACGGGTGCAGGGGCAGGCTCCACTGCAGGTGCTGGTGCAGGTGCAGGTGGGGCGATCGGTGTGGCAACGGCGGCGGGGGCTGAAGCCGGCGCAGGTGTGCGTTGACCTTTGAAAACCACAACCGCCGACACCATCAGGGCAACGAACAAACTGACGCCCAGCCACAGGGTGAATTGCGACACACGCGCTTTGAGAACGCCGCGCAGGTCGTGGTTAGCTGCAGGCGACGCAGGCGATGCACCACGGCGCTGATCGATGTCTTTGAGCATTTGGTTGATGAGACTCATCGGATATATCCTTTATCAAGCAGCAACAGACACACGCTGCCGAACAAAATCACGCACAAATAAAAAAGCCGCAAGTTTGTCCCTTCACGTCGCGTTGAAGCCGTGTCGTTGACGGCCGCCAACACATCCCAAAACGTCACGTTCTTGTGTCCTTTGCCAAAGGCGCTCAGCAAGGCCTTATGGGCCACGATGTTGACCAAACGAGGCACGCACTGCGTGCGGCGCTTGAGTAGCCACATTGCAGGCTGCGTGAACATGCGACTGCCGTGATGACCAGCCACCGTCAAACGGTGCTGGATGTAATAGCCCATCTCATCGCTGCCCATGGGGGTCAAGCAGTACTCAAACGCAATGCGCTGTTTGAGCTGACGAATGGACGGGTGGTTGAGTTTGTCTTCCAGCTCGGGTTGGCCAAAAATAATGACTTGCAACAGTTTTGTTTTTTCTGTTTCAAGGTTGCTCAGCAAACGCAGGGCTTCCAGTGTCTCAATGGGCATGGCCTGCGCTTCGTCCAAGCACACCACCACCCGCTTGCCTGCCGCATACAACGTCAACAAACGCTCTTTGATCAGCCGCAAGGCATGGTGCGCGCTCATGTGCTCGGTGTCGAGCGCCACCTCCAGCTCTGAAGCCAGCTCCATGAACAAAGCCTCTGGGTCCAAATACGGATTGGGGATGTACGCCACTTGGTAGTCGGCTGACAAGCTGGCCATCAATTTTCGGCACAGCATGGACTTGCCCGTGCCCACCTCACCCGTGATTTTGATAAAGCCCTCCCCCGTTCGCACCGCGATCAACAGCGTGTTGAGCGCCTCTTGCGAGCCAACGGAAGAAAAAAAGAATTCCGTGTCCGGCGTGATGCTGAACGGGAACTCTTTCAATCCAAAGTGTTCAAGGTACATAAGTGGTCTGCGTGCCTGCGCTTAACGTGGCGTGTTCATCGCGCCAACGCGCTCGCCGGTGGCCGTAATGTCGTCGCCCCACGCGCTGTCATTTTTGACCACGGTGGACTTCAACAAAATCACCAACTCACGCTTGACCGAGGTTTGCGCACCCCAGTTGAAGAAGGCGCCCACACCGGGAATGTCGCGTGCGCCCGGCACACCGCTGCGTACATCGGAGTTGGACTCGGTCATCAAGCCACCAATCACAATGACTTGGCCATCTTTGGCTTTGACCACGCTGTCGGTTTCGTTCATGGTGTTCACCGCAAACGGCACAGGGCTGGTTAAGCCGTTGACCGTCAGCAATGCAGCTTTTGACTTTTCAGTCACGGTGTTCACCATCGAATGCACATGCAAGGTGATGTTGTCGTCTACATCAATTTGGGGCGTGACATCCAACGAAATGCCAGAGAAGAAGGGCTGGTATGAAAGGGTGGGCGTCACCGTAGACAGAACGCCCAAATTATTCGTACTGCTGCCACCAGTGATGCTGGTCACAAAAGACTCTTCGCTGCCCACCTTGATGACGGCCATTTGGTTGTTCATCGTGGCGATGCGCGGGCTAGACAGCACTTGCACACGGCCCTGTGACTCAAGGAAGTTGATCAATGCCGAGAAGTTACCGGTTTGCATGGCAATGCCCGAGGCGGTTGACAGGGCGTTGGCAGGTGCTTGGTTGGTACCCAGCAGACCGGCCAAGCTGGTCCCCGTCGGTACTGCACCACCAAATTGCCCCGCCTGATTCACGCCAATGTTGCTCGCCGTGGCACCGACTGAAAAACGGTGCAAACCATCTGGGAAGGACCCCCAGTTGATGCCCTGCTGAGAATCTTTGTTCAACACCACATCGATGATCTTGGACTCAATGATCACTTGGCGCGAGATGCTCAACTGCATGGACTTCAACAGCTTTTCGACGGTACGTAACTCTGACGGCATGCCACGCGCCAAGATCGTGCCACTCATCTGATTGATGGTCAGCGCGCGACCATCGGCACAACCATCCGAACCACGGGCACGTTCACCCAAACGGGTATCGCCAGGGTGCGTCACATCTGCACGCGACGCATTGGCCTGATTGACCGAGGGCGCCACAACAACGGCTGTATTCGCCAAGGCTTTGGGAATGTTGCAGCCCAACACGGTGCGCAAGGCATCTTCGGCCTCGCCCCACACATCGGACTTCACCGTGGTGCTCAAGCCACTGGCTTGCACAGAGGCGTAACTGGATGATGTGGAGGTCGCACCGCTAGCACCACCAGCACTGGAAGAACTTGACGAGTGCCCCACAGATGCACCACCAATAACTTGCAAATCACTCACGCCACGGCGTTGGCCCAGGATGTAATTCACGTAAAAAAGCTGCGTTTGCAACTGGGCGGGCTGAACCAGGATGCGTTGCTTGTCGACGGTGTAGTCGTAGCCGTACACATCGCGCAAAGCATCTAAGGCTTGGAACAAGGTGATGTTCTTCAAATTCAAAGACACCCGAGTTTCCAACGCATCTGGCGCGTTGAGCACATTGGGTTGACGGCTTACAGGCTTGAGCAAGATGCTGTAGTCCGTGCCTGCCACCAAACCCGACAACACTTGGGCAATGGGTGCGTCGTTGACCACCAGATCAAAGCGTTGCTCTGACTTGTGCTGTGGTGCCTTGTTGACCATGCTGTAGATGGAGGGCAACAACAATTCATTGAGCACGGCTGGCGGCAAGGCTGAGGCCGTCACACCCGAAGTAGCGTTACCGGGCGCAGCTTGAGCTAACTCACGCGACACACGCTCTTGCGTAGACAAATCCGGCTTGGGATACATCGATGAGCAAGCGGTGGTAAGCGCCAATGGCGCGAGGATTGCGAGTGTGTGCCATTTCATGGACTTCTCCTTGTTTTGACAACCAATGGGTTGAGACTGATTTCTTCGGTGACTGAGGCATTGCGCATCACGACACTTTCACGGCCAATGCTGATGAGCTGCCACTGGTTGAACATGTCGCCGGGTTTGACCATCACGCCATCGATCATGGCGAAACTGCGTTGACGCCCCACAAGCAACATCTGCACGTTGTCAGGGGTGGTGGTGGTCACCGTCGACACATTGGCGTTGGCCGAGAGGTTGCCGGGCGGGCGCGTGGGGTCATGCAGCTCGGATTGCGCCCACGCCGACCCCATACCCAGCGCCAGCCCAGCGGCGATCACAAGTGATGAAGGGAGGTATTTCATAGATCAAGAAATTTTCAAAATAGGTTGATCACTCAAAATGAAAATCGTCAACCTCAAAGAAGCGTCTGGGTACTTCTGAGAAAGCAACTTCACATCGGACCAAAATACATTTTTAGAGCTGGCTTCTAGATTTTTCAAATAAGCCAAGAGGTCTAAGTAATTGCCTTGAATTTCCACATCCACGCCATGCTTGAAGATGGTTTTTTCATTGGCCCCTGGACTGGCGCGCGCCCCTGGATTGACCTGATTGGTTTGATTAACTTGATTGACTTGTGGGCCTGCAATCAAGGTCGTGACAGGTAATGTTTTCAAAGACACCAACGTCACACGCGGATAGTCTTTGAGCACGCCTTTCACCAAGTCACCAATGGGCGGCGTACTGACCTGCATGCCGTCCAGCACCGCTTTCAAAACGACCATCTGTCGTTTCAGCTGGGCGTTTTCTAACTGCGCTTTTTCTAAGTCAACACTGCTTTGACTGACGCTCTTCAATTCGGTGCGCATCGCAGACACTTGTGTATCAGCGATCTCGCGAGCGGCCATCAATTCGATGTTGCGGTTGCTTTGTGGCGTAAACAACAAGCTTTCAAACACAAAATAAATGGCCACGCCCACCACGCCCACCACCAACAATTGCTCGCGCGACGACAAAGCGTAGAACTTGTCGCGCATCTGCTTGAGTGAAAAAAGTGAATTCATGCGCCACACTCAGTAAAGTTTGAATTTAAGAACGCTGACCTTGGGAGCGTCTGGCGCCACGCTTTCTGTCCACTCCTCTTTGGAGATTTCCAAAGAAGTGAATTCAGTGCCCATGGGCTTAAAGGATTGATTCAATTGCGCGGCATATTGAATGATGGCCGCAGACGTCAGCGCCGTACCCGAAATGCGCATCGCCTGACCGGCTTTCGTGACATCCACCCCTTGCAGCCACACCCCCGATTGCGGCAAGGTGGCCAGGGTTTGCAAGGCGATGGCATGACCCTGCATGCTGCCAATCTCGCCCTTTTGCACCAGCTGCATGAGCGCACGATGTTCATCCATGACCCGTTGCATCTCGGCCGAGTCTCTGGCCAGCGCTTGCACATCTTCCAAACCCGCTTCGTGTCGTTTTTTCTGCAGTTCGGCCCGCAATACCGCGACGGTTTGCTGAACGTCTTGGGTCGTCAAGGCCAATTGATGCAAACGCACTTCGGCGATCACGGCCCAAAGTATGCAAATGACAATCAAAGTGCCCAAAGAAAACATGGCAAACAGGGCCATGTTTCTTTTAGCGCGATGCCGGGTGATGAGGTTGATGTGTTGCGTCATAAGAAACTACGCCTTCATTCGCAAGGCAGCGCCTAGGGCATTGAAGTACATGGCCTGTACTTGCGGTTGCTGCAAATCTGAACCTTTCGGCCACTCAAAGAGACGCCCCATATCTAAAGCCATCACGTCTGTCGTCACCCGCGATTGCAACTTCTCCACCAAACCTATTTCGCTTTGGGTGGGGGCCACAAAAATGCCATCAAAAGGCATGGCTGACGCGTTACGGCGCACGAAGTCAATCGAGCGCTGCACTTCCAGTGCCACCCGATCAAACTTGGCTTCGTCGTTCGCAAGTACGCCCTGTTCATCCGTCTTAAAAAGTGCCTCGCGGATGTAGCGCTCTAAATACAAATCGCCTTGATAGGTCACCGTCAACTGCACGCCATTGGGCTCGGCATAGATGAGACACACAGCAGCCTCGTAATCTTGAATGGCGGCAGAAATATTGCGCTGGCCTGTTTCGCGAATGTCCAACACCTTCAAGGCAATACGTGCACGGTCAAAAAAATCCATGCGTTGATTGACCATTTCGCGTCGTGCAGCAACCACATAGAGTTGTGGCGTGCGGTTGCTGACCGCGAGCGCTTGTGGAATGTCCATCCAAGACAAATTGGCTTCTGAGGCGGGGTAATCCAACAGAGGCGTCAAGGACCAGCGCAGGCTGCCTTCCATCTCTTCAGGTTGCACCGCCGCTTTGTCCACCAAAAACATTTGGTATTCCTTGCGGCCCAACACATGGATGACGGGAAAGCCCGCTGTATGCATCAGTTTGCCCATTTGCGCCAAGTTCACGTCATCCAATGCCACATTCGGCATCGCTTCGTGCTTGACCACAATGGGTCGATCCCCGTGCTTGCGAGGTGCCCTCACACTCACACCAAAAAGACCACCCTGACAGTCAATGACAGTCCAACCATCGGGTCCAGTTGGCCATGGCCATTTGAATAACATGTTGATAAAGCCCATCTATAAGATTGCCAACGATTGGCAAAGTCTAGGGCTCTTCACAGGCTAGGTGTGGGCTAAAAACACACACATTCGATAAATCAAGTCAATGTTTGATATATCTCAAGCAATCCTGATTTAGTGCTTTCAACGACTGAACTATGTATAAATAATGAGTTGTGTCTTTTTAATAAACTGGAGCTCATCTTATGAAAAATGTGTCACAAAAACTGAAGCAAACGAAACAAAAAGGCTTCACGCTGATTGAATTGATCTTTGTGATTGTGATCATCGGCATTTTGGCAGCGATTGCGATCCCTAAATTCGCAGGCTTGACAGCCAAAGCCGATTTGGCAGCTACACAAGCCATGGCAGCCAACCTCAGCAGTGCTGCTGCTGCTAACTTTGGCCTCACTGGCGCACCCTTGGCGGGTGGTTGCACAGATGCGGCACTTCCAGGCTTGGTCAATCCACCCGTGGCAGCGCCTTTCTCAATAGCGGCTGGGGCTTCACCAGGCATTTGCACGCTCAACAGTACCCAGAGCGCCTCTGTCACCTTCACTATTCCTAATTAATTACTTTGGATAGCTGCTGAATCAGCGAATCCTCAGATGAAACCTACACAGCCGCCATTCGTTTCTCAGAAACAACGGTGCGCTGCGCTAGGTTTCACGCTGATCGAGTTGATGGTGGTGTTGGTGTTGATCGGCATACTCAGTCTTGTGGCCATTCCCAAAATGCTCAACAACCCAGCCGCCACCCTCGACGTACAGGCCAAGACGTTTGCGTCTGACCTGCGCAGAGCGCAGCTGTTGGCAGGCGTCAGAGGTATCAGCCTGTGCGTGCTGGCCAGTGGCATCAGCTACAGCGTGGTGTCGCAATGTGCGCAACCGTCCAGCGTCATCACAGACCCGGCCAACGGTCAGCCCTTTGCGAGGACCTTAACCAATGGTGTGACTTTCACCAATGCAGCCATCGTGCCGCCCTTGGAATTCAACAACTTGGGTCAACCTAGCCAAGCCGCGGCTTATGTCGTCTCGCCATCCAATGGCGCGATCAATTTTCATGTCAACGTCACGGCTCTGACGGGCTATGTGTCCACCACGGTGACCACGCCATGAGGACCCATTGCTTCAACCAAACGCAGCGTGGTTTCACCTTGCTTGAGACGGTGGTGGTCATCGCGTTGTTGGGCATCACGTCTGCAGCGATCATCAACTTGAACAGTAGCCTGTTTGCCAACGCCAGCCGTGTGCGTGACCTTCAAACCAACACACAACTGTTGCAAGCCTGCGCCGAGCAAGTGATGGCGACACGCCGACTGAACGGCTTTGTAGACGCACCCAATTACGACGCCGCCTGCGACGCCCTGCCAATCGTGGCCCCAAGCGGCAACATCTTCTCGGTCACGACCACGCTGAACTACACAGGCAGCAGTTGCCCTGTCGGTGCGACTTGCCAATGGGTGGACATCAAAGTCAATGACCCAGCGGGCACCTTAGGCCCGATTGGCCCCCTCACCTTGCAGTTGATGAAGTATTGATATGACGCGGCGTCATCCAACCCAAACACAACGCGGCTTCACGCTGCTAGAGATCGTCTTGGTGATCGTCTTGTTGGGCATTTTGTCGATGGCAAGCATGAACATGATTTCCGGTAGCTACACCAGCACGCGCATCATCAACAACGGCAATGCCAACACCAGCACGGCCCGGTATGCCATGGAGCGCATCAGCCGCGACATGCGACAAGTGACGTTTGACAGCGTTGCCAAAACGCTCTTGATCACGACGGCCTCGCCCACGCAAATGAGCTTCATTAAATCCGACTTTCTGACGCAAGAAACGGTGACGGTTCATTTGAACGGCACATCGCTGATGCTGAGTAACTCTGCATTGCCGGGCCCTGACTCTTTGTTGGCCGAACACGTCTCAGCCTTTTCGCTCCAGTACTTTGACACCAACATGGTCACACCGCCCGCCAACAACGGAGTGATTCGATTTGTGCAGATCAATTTAACGCTCACCGATACCGGCAACGCTGATCCCGTCACACTGCACACGCTGGTGGCGTTAAGGAACACATGATGACCAAGCCGCACACCCCAAAATCGCTGCGTCGCCAAGGCGGGTTTGTGTCGATCGTGGCCGTCCTCTTTGTGATTCTTTTCGTGTTCTTCATCTTGACGAAAACGCTCGGTCTGTTGGGCAATAAAAGCATTGATTCGGTGCAGTACTTGAACGGCATGAAAGCACTGTTCATCGCCGAAAGTGGTGCAGAGCGATCCACGGGCGTCATTTCAAACATGATCTCGGCCGATGACTCGCAGCTAGACGCGGCGTGTGCGCAAGCCAAACTGGACAACGGTGGGTCAAGCAGCCCGATCCCCTTCGCAGGCGGGAGCTTTGCCTATGCCAGCAGCACCAGCCCGCCTGCCCCTGTGGGAACGTGTGACATTCGCGTCACCGGCAGCTTCAATACGGCGCAGCGCACCATCCAAACGCGAGTCAACGTGTCGTCTGAAATTGGCACGGCGGGGTATGGACATAACATCACGATGACCTTAGCAAACAACACCAACGTGCCGGGAGTGGCGGTGTTCAATTTGGCTTGGCGTCGTCTTGGCAGCACGGGGCACAGCCCGCCGGGTGGGCAATCGGTGGGCAGCGCCTGCACCTTGCCGTCGTGCGGCTTGGAGTGGTCGATTGAGTCCAGCAGCGGTTTACCCAGCGTGGGCTCGTTGGGCACTGCCGTGGGCATAGCCGCCCACACCAGCGTTGATGTGGTGCAAACACTCAGCCTTGACCGTAACTATTCTGAAGTGGGCATGGTGATGCCGGGTTTGGTGGCACAACCGGTGATCAAAGGCAGCTTTGCCGATAAGAAACTAACGGCCAATACCCAAAACCAAACTGTGACTTTCGGCAGTACCGACAGCGGTGAAAAGTCGGGCTGGTGCAATGCAGCGGACACCTTGGTGTTTGGTGTGTCAGGTCGCGGCAACGATGACGTGACGGCTGCATTTGCTTCCGTGGTGTTCAACACCGGAGGCAGCCCAGCTCAGCCCATCCCGTTGACATGGATTGCCCACTTTCCCAACACCGATGGCTCCACCCCCAATGTGTTTGGCGATGTGTTTTCTGAAATTTGGTACACCTACAACCCCTATGTGAAGTTTTCGGGGGCCACGTCCTCGGGTACCAACATCACTGTGTCGCCTGCCGTCACACTCAAGGCGGGCACCATCCTTAAGGTGTTCAGCGGCACGGGTGCACTTGCCGGTAATACCAAGGTGCTGGCAGATGTCACCAACCAAACCCAATTCCAAGTCACGGCGGCCCCGACGACGCCGCTGAACAACGCCACGTTGTGTGGCGGCATTTGCGCCCTGTTTGACAACCCCTCTTCCGCCAGCTCGTCCACCTCGTTTTCGCTCACACGCGCCACCGCTGCGGCACAACAGTGGGCGGGCGGCTTCACCTGCTTGAGTGGCGTGGATCCCAACAAGGTGCATCGCATTGCGCGGTCCAGCGCACGGATCAGCCAATGGAATGAAGTGATTTCGAGCTACTGATTTTCAAAGAAAGTACCCCTATGGTTACCTCCAACAATCGCCCACTCGGCGAAGAACTTGTCGCCAAAGGCTATCTGACCGCCAAGAGGCTTGAAGAAGCGCTGAGTGAACATGAGCGCACAGGTCGTAAGCTCGGGCAAATTTTGCTCGACAACAACTACGTGAGCGAGGAGCAACTCGCACGCGTCTTGGCCTCGCAGCAAGGGCTGCCCTTCATCGACTTGAAACGTTACAAAGTGTCGTTTGAAACGGTGGGTTTGTTGGATGAAATGCAAGCGCGAAAGTTTCGTGCGGTGGTGTTGGAGGATCGCACCTCGACGTATCTGGTGGCGGTGTCTGACCCCTACAACTTGTCGGCACAAGATGCGCTGTCAGCATATTTGCATCGACCGCTCGAAATTGCGGTGGTAGCCAATGACCAACTGAGTGCCTTGATTGAACAAGCCTACAGCAAAGACGCGCAGCTGAATGCCTTTGCAAGGGCCGTGGAAACTGACGTGGACAACGCCAGCAACATCGTGAACTTGAATCAAATCAGCGCCACGGTGGATGATGTGGATGCACCGGTGGTGCGACTGTTGCAAACCATTTTTAGGGATGCGACCAAGCTGCGTGCGTCAGACATTCACATTGAGCCGCAAGACAGGCAGCTGATCGTGCGCTACCGCATTGATGGTGTGTTGCACACACAAGTGGAAGCCGACATCAAGATAGGCCCACCTTTGCTCGTCAAACTCAAACTGATGGCGGGCCTTGATATCGCGGAGAAACGATTGCCGCAAGACGGCCGGATTTCGATTCGCACCGATGCCAAACAGCTGGACATTCGCATGTCCACCATGCCCACGCAATTTGGCGAATCGGTGGTGCTGCGGATTTTGGTGCAAAGCCAAGGCATGAAAGATCTGAAAGCCTTGGGGATGCCTGAAGAGCTCTTTCAAAAGTTCATCAAGGCCATTGCAGCGCCCAGTGGCATCGTGTTGTCCACCGGCCCCACGGGCAGCGGCAAAACCACCACGCTGTATGGCGCGCTGTCGCGCCTCAACAGCACGGAAGTGAAAATTCTTACCTGTGAAGACCCCGTGGAATACCGCATTGGTGGCATCAACCAAGTGCAGGTGAATGAAAAAATTGGCCTCACCTTTCCCCGGGTGCTGCGTTCGTTTTTGCGACAAGACCCCGACATCTTGCTGGTCGGGGAAATTCGTGACAACGAAACCGCCGACATTGCCACCCGCGCCGCCATGACCGGTCACTTGGTGCTGTCAACCCTGCACACCAACGACGCCATCAGCACACCTTCGCGCCTGATCGACATGGGCGTGCCTGCGTTCATGATTGCCACCACCTTACGTGCCGTGCTGTCGCAACGCTTGCTGCGTCTGGTTTGCAAGGATTGTGCAGAGCCGCATGAGCTCACCGCAGACGAACTGGTGTGGGTGAAACGCTATTTTGGTGAAGTACCCAGCCACGCCACGCTCAAAAGTGGCACAGGCTGCGTGGCTTGCAACAGCTCGGGTTATCGGGGACGCATGGGTATTTTTGAATTGCTCGAAATGACACCTGCGCTGGCGATGGCCTTGCACAAAGAAGACCCAGTGGAATTTGAAGCTGTTGCCCGCGCACAAATTGGACAAAACAGCATCATGCACAACGGGTTTGAACTTGTCTTTCAAGGGCTGACGACGGTGGCAGAGGTCACCAAAAACGCATTGCTGTTCGATTAACGCGACACCCGCGAGAAAGCCAAGACCACCCCATGGAAGTCTACGAATACAAAGGCCGCAACAAGCACGGCGACATCATGCAAGGCACGGTGGATGCCCCAAATGCAGAAGGCGTTGTGAATTGGATGACCTCGTCTGGCATTTCTCCTATCCATGTGCAGTTGAAACAAGACCCCCTGAAAAATCAGCCCGCATGGATACGCGCTTTGCAAGGCGCCAAAAAACTCGACGACAACGACCTGCTCTTGCTGACACGCCAAATGGGCACGCTGATGAAAGCGGGGGTGCCCATGATTCAGGCTGTGAATGGCCTGAAAACCAGCAGCAGAAACCCATCCATGTCCAAGTTGTTGCGCTCACTCCATGCAGCATTGGACAAGGGCTCGGAGCTGAGTGCGGCGATGGCTCAGCATCCAGATTTTTTCAATGAGTACTACGTCAACATGGTGCGCGTGGGCGAAAGCTCGGGCAAGTTGGATGAGGTTTTCAGTCGTTTATTTATGCAACTCGATTTTGACCGTCGCATGCGGCAAAAAATCAAAGCGGTGTTGCGCTACCCCTCGTTTGTCATGTTGGCCATTGTGGTGGCCATGGCCATCATGACCATCTTTGTGATTCCATCCTTCTCCAAGGTGTACAGCAGCATGCACATGGAGTTGCCTGGCGTGACCGTTTTTCTGATCTCCCTTTCTGACTTCGCAGCGAAGAACTGGATGTTCATGCTGACCATGATGGCGCTGATGGTCTTGCTTGTGCGCTATTACGTGTCGACGCCTGAAGGGCGTTACAACTGGGACAAATACAAATTAAAAATACCCGTGGTCGGCAGCGTGTTGACCAAGGCGACTACCGCGCGTTTTTGCCGCAGTTTCGAGACCGCCATGAAAAGTGGTGTGCCCATCGTGACGGCCTTCACCTTGGTCTCGCGCGTGGTGGACAACTCGTTTTACCGCGAGCGTATTTTGTTGATGCGTGAGGCGGTTTCGCACGGTGACAGTTTGCTGCGAAGTTTTTTATCGGCCGGCCTGTTCACGCCGATGGAGCTGCAAATGATTGCGGTGGGCGAGGAAACCGGGGACGTAGAAGGCATGGTGCAGCAGCTGGCCACGCTCTACCAAGAAGAGGTGGAATACGAAGCCAGCCAGTTGACCGAAACCCTTGAACCCATTTTGTTGGTGTTCATGGCGGGATTGGTGCTGCTTTTGTTGCTTGGCATCTTCCTGCCCATGTGGAATATGACGCAATTGGTGCATTAAAAAGCCGCCTTTAATTCACCTTGACTTGACGCTTGTCAAGTCCAAGTGGCCAGCGCTCTTTCCATAATCAGACCTCAACAACCGAGGATGATTTTGGAAACTCTTGCCCCACCCCACAGCACATCCCTCGATGAATTGGTTCATGCGGAATTGTCCAAGGCCACGATGGGGCTGTCGCCTATTGCCTTGGCCTTGGCTTATGCCGATTGGGCGATGCATCTGAGCGCGTCGCCAGTCAAGCAGCTGTCACTGGCACAACTGGCCATGAAACTGAGCCAGGACACGGCCGCACAGCAACTGAACATTCACACCGATATCTCGCCATTTGCAAAAGATGCGCGGTTTGAAAACATGGCGTGGGCCAACTGGCCATTCAAACTGTTCAAGGACAGCTACCAAGCCAATGAAGAGTGGTGGGAAGAGTCCACCCAAGTCACGGGTGTTTCAAAGCACCACGCGCATGTGATGCGATTTTTCACACGCCAATGGTTAGACGCCATCTCGCCATCCAACTGGGCGCTCACCAACCCTGAAATCTTGGCCAACATCACTGCAACGGGCGGGCAAAGCATGGTCAAGGGCATACAACAGTATGTGGAAGACTTTAAAAAAGCATCAGCCCAAAGACTCAACATCGACGATGAAGCGACCCACAGTTTGGAGTTCGAAGTGGGTAAAGATGTGGCCATCACCCCAGGCAAGGTGGTCTACAAAAATGACTTGATTGAGCTGATTCAATACGCGCCGACTACGGAGAAGGTGCATCCTGAGCCCTTGTTGATCGTGCCTTCATGCATCATGAAGTACTACATCTTGGACTTGTCGCCCCACAACTCCATGGTGAGGTACTTGGTGAGTGAAGGCTTCACCGTGTTCATGGTGTCATGGCGTAACCCCGACGGCGCGGACCGCGATTTGGGTATGCGCGATTACATGCAAATGGGCTTGCTCGATGCAATTGACGCGGTGCAGTCGGTGGCAAAAGTCCGCCATTTGCACGCCATGGGGTATTGCTTGGGCGGCACGTTCTTGTCGATCGCAGCGGCTGTTTTGAGTCGTGGCAAGCATGCATCGCCCCTCGCCAGCGTGACCTTGCTGGCTGCACAGACAGACTTTTCTGAACCCGGCGAGCTTGGTGTCTTCATTGATGACGACCAACTGCTCACGTTGCGTGAAGAGATGGCGAAGACGGGTTATTTGTCGGGCAAGCAAATGGCGGGGTCATTTCAGTTTTTGAACTCGCGCGATTTGATTTGGTCACGCAACACGCAGCGCTATTTATTTGGACGTGAAGAAGTGGGCAACGATATGGTGAGTTGGAACAAAGACACCACGCGCGTGCCAGCACGGATGCACAACGAATATTTAGACTCTTTGTTCCTCAACAACTCGCTGTCTGAAGGCCATTACCGCGTAGATGGTAAGGCGGTAGATCTCATGGATATTCAACAACCCATGATGGTGGTGGGCACCTTGCGCGACCACATTTCACCTTGGAAATCGGTGTTCAAAATTCATACGAAAACCGATACCGAGACATGCTTTATCTTGGCAGCAGGTGGTCACAACGCGGGCATCATTTCAGAGCCTGGGCACGCGCACCGCAGCTACCAAATCAAAAGCATGCCCAAAGGCCACAACTGGATTGACCCAGATGATTGGCTGACGACGACGCCCACAGAGGAAGGTTCATGGTGGCCCGCTTGGAGCCGTTGGCTCAAACATCACAGCGGGTCTCTTGTGAAAGCCAAAGGCATTTGCAATGAAGCTGAGCTTGCAGATGCGCCTGGGCAATATGTGCTAACGCGCTACAACGACTGATCGCCCCCATCACCACCAAAGGACACATCATGGAAAACCAACTGCTACCGCAATTAGAGAGTTCTGTTGAAGCAACTTATGAACTGAGCAATATGCTGCTGTCTCAAATTGCACGCTTGACGCAGATGAGCATGGCACATACCAAGCTGATGATGGCGTTGACTCAAAATCAAATCACGGCGAGTTTGACTGCCAAAACGCCTGAAGAGGTGATGGCGCGATTCAACCAGAACGTGGATGCGCAAGTTAAAAACATCACTGAATTTGGCACAGAGATGTGCGAGCTGGGATTGAGTTTTCAGTCAGAAGATGCGCAGTTTGTAGAGTCACATATCAGCCAAACAGATGCTTCGTTTCAACACTTGTTTGATCAAATCGCGTCTAAAAATTTGATGCCCCATTGAGGGCCATCATTCTTTGACGGTGACCAATCGCTTCAATGCTTCTGGGTTCAAGATGCGAACATGGCGTTGGTTCACTTCAACGATGCCTTCTTCAGAAAGCTTAGAGAAGGTGCGACTGACAGTTTCCAACTTCATGCCAAGGTAGCTGCCAATCTCTTCACGCGTCATGCGCAGAACCAACTCAGTTGGCGAAAAGCCTCGGGCGTGCAAGCGATGCACCAAGTTGACCAAAAAAGTAGCCAGTCGCTCTTCGGCACGCATGCTACCCAGCAACAACATGACGCTGTGGTCATTGAAAATCTCAAGGCTCAAAATTTTGAGCACACGACGTTGAAGGCCGATGATTTGATGCGACATCTCTTCCATGTGGTCGAAGTTCATCTCGCACACTTCTGCATCTTCTAAAGCTACAGCATCGCAGGAGTATGTGTCGTTGACGATGCCGTCTAGGCCTAAGATCTCGCCAGCCATTTGGAAACCCATGACCTGCTCGCGACCGTCTGGTGAGGTGAAGGTTGATTTGAAAAATCCGCTGCGAATGACATAGAGCGCTTTGAATTTTTCACCGGTTTGAAACAGGCTGTCACCCCGAAAAACTTTACGCTGTGAAGAAACGACATCTTCTATAGAAAGCATGTCTGCATCGTTCATGTCATACAGAATGCAGGAGTTGCGCAAACTGCACTTAGAGCAAGCGACTTTGGCCTTGCTGGTGTAAGTCCGTGTGTCCATTATTTCTAACGTTTTTGTCATTTGCATCGTTCTCATATTTCATGCTATCGCATTTGTTACACAGAGAACATCGTTGATGTCTACGACAATAATTTTGATTTGTATTTAAGAATTAACTTATTTATTTAAATAGGGCCCTTCAGACGACTTCGTGAGAATTAAAAAAAACCCTATCAGGGTTTTCCTTTTTGCAATGCGTGACATAGGTCGTGCATGACGATGCAATGTGTTGATGCTCGTCAAGCACAAACCCACATGAGCGCTCTATATTGAACTCACACATTCAACCAAAGAGGCCTCACATGACACACCCAAACATGGCAGACAAAGACAAACTGATGAGCGAGCTGCGTACGGTCATCACCGATGCAGAAGAGTTACTGCTGATGACCGCAGACCAAGTGGGTGAACGTGCAGAGGGCATTCGCGCACGCATGACCGCACGCTTGAACCAAGCCACGGCAGAACTGCATCAACTTCAACATGTTGCAGTGGCTCAGGTCAAAGCGGCGGGACACGCCACCGATGAGTTCGTGCATGAAAAACCATGGCAATCAGTGGGCATTGCAGCAGGCGTGGGTTTGGTTATTGGTTTGTTGATCAGTCGCCGTTGATGAGGACTTGAAATGAGTGATCCCCATCGCGCAGGCCTCTTTGCCTCCTTACGTCAAGTGACCGCGACTGCGCTAGAAATGGTGCAGGTTCGGCTTGAGTTGTTGGGCACCGAACTTGAGTTTGAAAAACAGCGATTGTTTGATGGCATTTTGATGGCCGCTGCCGCGATGGTCTTTTTTGCCGTGGGCTTGCTGCTGCTGTGTGGCTTCATCATCTTGCTGTTCTGGGAAGGCTACAGGCTCGCAGCCATGGCTTCACTCTGCGTGCTGTTCTTAGGACTTGGGGGTGTTTTATTCATTCATTCACGCAGGTGTTTGAAGAGCCCTTTTGGAATGTTCTATGCCAGCGCGACAGAGCTTCAAAACGACCGTCGCCACATGCAACCGAGTGATCGCCGTGAATAACTGCGATTTACTGTCGCGTCAACAGCGTCTGCTGATGCGAAGTGCGCAGTTACGCGCATCGCTGAGTCAAGACTTGCAGGTGATTCAAACACCTTTGAATTTGGTGGACAGTGCAAAGGCGGCCACACATTGGTTAGCCGAGCACCCCATTTATCCCAGCATTGCGTTGGGCGCCTTGGTGTTGCTCAAACCACGTCGTGCCTTGGCGTGGGGCCGACGACTGTGGGGCGGGTGGCTCACGGTGCGGCGTGTGCGTGAGTGGTTGTAGCTGGCAAAATCAACGCTTACTCAGACAAAGCCTTGCTATGAATTCCTCGCTCTCCCCCGCACTCTCATCTTCCCCTCGTCTCACCAGTTTGTCGCATGGCGGCGGCTGCGGCTGCAAGATCGCGCCAGGGGTGTTGAGCGAAATTCTCAAAAGCACCAGCGCCATGCCCATCCCGCCGCAGCTGCTGGTGGGCATTGAAACCGCTGACGATGCCGCGGTGTACCAGCTCAACGACGAACAAGCGCTGATTGCCACCACCGACTTCTTCATGCCCATCGTGGATGACCCGTTTGACTTTGGCCGCATCGCCGCCACCAACGCCATCAGCGATGTGTACGCCATGGGCGGCACGCCCATCATGGCCTTGGCGCTGGTGGGCATGCCCATCAACGTGTTGTCGCCCGAGACGATTGGCAAAATTTTGGATGGCGGCCAAAGCGTGTGTCGCGAAGCGGGCATTCCCATTGCGGGTGGCCACACCATTGATTCGGTCGAGCCCATTTACGGTTTGGTCGTTCTCGGCCTCGTACACCCCAAGCGCATCAAACGCAATGCTGACGCCCGCGTGGGCGACCGTTTGATTTTGGGAAAGCCACTGGGTGTGGGCGTGCTGTCGGCTGCGCTCAAAAAAAATGCGCTCAGTCCCGAGGGCTACGAACAAATGATTGCCAACACCACCCAACTCAATACACCGGGTGCTGAACTGTCGGCCTTGGCGGGCGTGCACGCGATGACTGACGTGACGGGTTTTGGCTTGGCTGGCCACGCACTCGAGATGGCACGCGGCAGCAAAACCACCGTGCAACTGAACATGCGCCAAGTGCCTTTGTTGCACGGCGTGCGCGAACTGGCAGAGCAAGGCATGCTCACGGGCGCATCGGGCCGCAACTGGTCGGCCTACGGCGATGAGATTGAACTCGCTGCCTCGCTGGATGCGATTGACCAAGCCTTGCTGAGCGACCCCCAAACCAGCGGCGGCTTGCTGGTGGCGTGTGCGCCTGAGTCGGTGGACGAAGTGCTGACGGTGTTCCACAAACACGGTTTTGCAGCAGCCACTGAAGTGGGTGTCATCACGGCGGCTTCGACTGACGGCATCAAGCTTCACGTTCGCTGAGCCAAGCTGTTCGCCTACACAAATTTATACTGCCCCCTTTGAAAGAAACTTTCGCTATGTCCACAATTCCAGCCTGCCCCCAATGCGCCCAAGAAAACACCTACCAAGACGCTGACAACTACGTCTGTGCTGACTGCGCGCACGAGTGGCCCATGGTGGCAGTTGCAACGGCTGACGACGAAGACGACGCGGTGGTGAAAGACGCCAACGGCACGGTGTTGAAAGACGGCGATGCGGTGGTGCTGATCAAAGACCTGAAGGTCAAGGGCTCATCCACCACGCTCAAGATGGGCACCAAGGTGAAAAGCATTCGCTTGGTGGGCGGCGACCACGAAGTGGACTGCAAGATGGATGTGGGCAACTACATGTTGAAGGCTTGCTTCTTACGCAAAGCCTAAAACGCGCCCAGCGCTTAGCGCACGCGACCTCGGTTCGATTTGATCGCCGAGGTCTTTTTTTTGCTGTCCAAGCGGCGCAGCCGAGACGCGTAAGTAGGTTGGGTCGCTTTACGCCGTTTGGGTGGCTTGGCGACGCTTTGCACCAAGTCCAGCAAACGCGCAAAGGCCTCGATGCGGTTCATGTCTTGGCTACGGTGCTCTTGCGATTTGATGACCACCACGCCCTCGTTGGTGATGCGTTGGTCTGACAAACACAGCAAACGTTCTTTCACATCGTCTGGCAAGGAAGACGCCATGACATCAAAACGCAAATGAATGGCACTCGAGACTTTGTTGACGTTTTGCCCGCCCGCGCCTTGGGCGCGAATAGCCGTCACCTCAACTTCAGACTCTTTGATGCGCATGACGCTCAGACGTGCCAGCCTGGCGTCTCACCCATGGCCCACAGAATTAAGCTGATGGTGAAGAACGAGGCGACGGTGGTGACCAACAAAGCGGCAGCACAAAAACCTTCTTGTCCGTGACGCTGTGCCAGCAGAGGGTAAGTGCCCAGCATGGGCATACCCGCCAGCAACACCGCTGAAATTTTGAGGCTAGAGGCCATGGGCCCAACCAAGAGCAACATCGTGCCAACAGCCAAGGGGTGTACCACCAATTTACCCAACGCAATCCAACGGACTTCTTGAATCAAACCGACGACCCGCATGCCCACCAAGGAGCCGCCATTCACAAACAAAGCAATCGCAGCGGTGGCTGCGGCAAACATATTGACCGTTTTGGACAGCACCTCGGGCAAATGCAAGTCGAGCATAGAGAACACAAAGCCCAACACAATGGCTTGCATCATGGGCAGCTTGGTCATGCGCTTCAAACTTTGAATCACGGTGTGCTGCCAAGACACATGCTCGGCCTCGCCGCTTTCGGCAATCGCGAGGGCCAATGGAATCGTCAACAAGTTTTCGATCAACACAGTCAACGCCAAGCCGACACCTGCAACAGGCCCTAAAAACTGCAGCAAGATGGGATAGCCCACGTAGCCGCTGTTCGAGCAGCTCACGCCCATCGCCACCATGCCGCTCTCGGTCAGTGATTTTTTGCGCCACCCCCGCCACACACCAAAGCCCACGGCAAATGAAAACAGCGACCCCACGCCATAAGCCACAAGGTAACTCGGGTTCAAAACTTCAGAGAAATTACGCTGCGACAGCGCGTTGAACAGCATGGCTGGCAATGCAAAGTTCAACACGAAGCGGCCCAGCACTTGACCGTCAACTTTGCTGAACATGCCACGGCGCGTGGCCATAAAGCCCAAGCCAATGGACAAATAAATAGGCCCGGTGATGGTGAGGATGTTGAGCATCTGGGGGGTGGCTTATTGTTTTTGAATGCCAGCGCGTTGCATCACATCGCTCCAACGTTTGATCTCGGTTTGCAACCAATCATGCGCCTGCGCCACGGTGCTGGAGTGTGGCTCGACATTCAAGTCCAGCAGCTTTTGGCGCACGGCGGGGTTTTGCAAAGCAAGATTCACTTCTTTGTTCAAGCGGTCCACCACGGCTTGGGGTGTTTTGGCAGGCACTGCCAATCCGTTCCAAGAAGTTGACACCAAATTGGGCACGCCGCCCTCTTTAGCCGTCGGCACTTGCGGCAAAGCCATGTTGCGTTTGGTGCCCGTCACAGCCAAAGCGCGCAAAGCACCGCCTTTGATTTGAGGAAGCACAGGGCTGAGCACCTCAACGGCCACATCAATTTGCCCGCCACGCAAAGCGGTCATCACGGCGGGTGTGCCATTGAAGGGCACCACCTGTGCATCCATGCCAGACGCTGACTTGAACAGCTCAGCCGTCAAATGCTGGGTGCTACCAATGTTGATGCTGCCAATATTGAGCTTGCCTGGATTGGCCTTGGCCCATGCCAACAACTCAGGCAGTGTTTGAAAACGCGAGTCCGCGCTGGTGACGATGGCCAAATCAAACGTGCCCATCAACGAGACAGGCGTGAAGTCTTTCACAGGATCGAAGGGCAACGACTTGAACAGGCCTGCGCTGACCGCGTTGGCATTGGACATGAGCAGCACGGTGTAGCCATCGGGATCGGACTTGGCCACCATTTCAGCCGCCACAATGCCGCCCGCGCCTGGCCGGTTGTCAATGACCACTGCCTGCCCCAAACCTTCGGACATTTTTTGCGCGACTGTGCGCGCCGTGAGGTCTGCCACACCGCCAGCACCAAAGGGCACAACGATGCGCAAAGGTTTATTGGGATAAGACTGCGCATGCACAGCCATAACCGAAAAAGCGCAAAAACTCGTCGCAGCCAAGGCCACCCAACGGGACAGAAAAAACCGACGCACTTGCATGACACATCTCCAACAACGTAAGGAATGTGTCAATTATCCTTGAGCGTCACACGCGCTCAAGAATCAGCGCAATCCCCTGCCCCACACCAATGCACATGGTGCACAGCGCATAACGCCCCGCCGTGGCCTGCAAGCGGTTCACGGCGGTCGTGGCCAAGCGCGCGCCCGAAGCGCCTAGGGGGTGGCCCAACGCAATCGCACCACCCCAGGCGTTCACGCGTGGGTCATCGTCTTGCAAACCCAAGGCGCGCATGACCGCCAAGCCTTGCGCGGCAAAGGCTTCGTTGAGTTCGATCACATCCATTTGCGCGAGGCTGAGTCCGGTTTGAGCCAGCACTTTTTGCGTGGCTGGCAAAGGGCCCATGCCCATGATGCGTGGGGGGACGCCTGCGGTCGCCATGCCCACGACCCGCGCTTTTGGCGTCAAGCCATTCTTGGCAGCGCTGACTTCGCTGGCCAAAAGCAAGGCACACGCGCCATCGTTCACGCCGCTGGCGTTACCGGCGGTAACCGTGCCGTCGGGCCGCACGATGGGTTTGAGTTTGGCCAAGGCTTCTAAGCTAGTCGCGCGTGGATGTTCGTCGCTGCTCACCACGATTGGCTCACCCTTTTTTTGCGCTATGTGCACAGGTGTGATCTCGCGCGACAAGTGCCCCGCTAGCTGTGCGGCCACAGCGCGCAGTTGGCTATTCATTGCCATTAGATCTTGGGCTTCACGCGCGATGTTGAATTGCATCGCCACGTTCTCAGCCGTCTCTGGCATGGAATCCACACCGTATTTTTCTTTCATCAGCTTGTTGATGAAACGCCAGCCGATGGTGGTGTCGTACACCGCGTTGTTGCGGCTGAAGGCGCTCTCGGCCTTGGGCATCACAAAGGGGGCCCGGCTCATGCTCTCCACCCCTCCCGCAATCATCAGTTGCGCTTCGCCAGATTTGATGGCGCGTGCTGCGGTGCCCACCGCATCCAGCCCCGAACCACACAAGCGGTTGAGGGTCGCGCCCGGCACTTCGATGGGCAAACCCGCCAACAAGCTGGCCATGCGTGCCACGTTGCGGTTGTCTTCACCCGCTTGGTTGGCGCAGCCGTAAAGCACGTCGCTGACTTGAGTCCAATCCACATTTGGATTGCGCGCCACCAAGGCTTGGATGGGGATGGCACCTAAATCATCCGTGCGCACAGAAGACAAAGCGCCGCCGTAGCGACCAATGGGGGTGCGAATGGCGTCGCAAATGAAGGCGTGGGTCATGGCGCTTCGCTCAATTGCTGAACGCGGCAATGCCCGTGATGGCGCGACCCAAGATCAAAGCATGCACATCATGCGTGCCTTCGTAAGTGTTGACCACTTCCAAGTTCACCAAATGGCGGGCTACGCCAAACTCATCTGAGATGCCGTTGCCGCCCATCATGTCGCGTGCCATGCGTGCAATGTCCAAGGATTTGCCGCAGCTGTTGCGTTTGAGGATGGAGGTGAGGTCGACCGAGGCAATGCCCTCATCTTTCATGCGGCCCAAACGCAAGCAGCCTTGCAGGCCCAAAGATATCTCGGTCATCATGTCGGCCAACTTCTTTTGAATCAATTGGTTCGCGGCCAATGGGCGACCAAACTGTTGACGGTCCATCACATATTGGCGCGCGCGGTGGAAGCAGTCCTCTGCCGCACCCAAGGCACCCCAAGCGATGCCGTAACGCGCGCTGTTCAAACAGGTGAACGGGCCTTTGAGGCCTCGCACATCGGGGAAGGCGTTTTCTTCTGGCACAAACACCTCGTCCATCACAATTTCGCCGGTGATGGAGGCACGCAAGCCCACTTTGCCGTGCACGGCGGGAGCGCTCAGGCCCTTCCAGCCTTTTTCCAAAATGAAGCCGCGAATGGCACCCCCATCGTCTTTGGCCCACACCACAAACACATCAGCAATGGGGCTGTTGGTGATCCACATTTTTGAGCCAGACAGCGCGTAACCGCCCGCTACTTTCTTGGCGCGGGTGATCATGCTGCCAGGGTCGGAGCCATAGTTGGGTTCGGTCAAACCAAAGCAACCAATCCACTCGCCGGTGGCGAGCTTGGGCAAGTATTTTTGCTTTTGCGCTTCGCTGCCGAACTCATAAATTGGCACCATCACCAAGGACGATTGCACGCTCATCATGGAGCGATAGCCCGAGTCCACACGCTCAACTTCGCGGGCGACCAAGCCGTAGCACACGTAGTTCAAACCCGCGCCGCCGTAGGCTTCGGGGATGGTGGAGCCCAACAAACCCAACTCACCCATTTCGCGAAAGATGGAAGCATCGGTTTTTTCATGACGAAAAGCCTCCAATACGCGAGGGGCCAATCGCTCTTGGCAATAGGCGGCAGCAGCGTCTTTGACTTGACGTTCGTCGTCGGTCAATTGCTGCTCAAGCAAAAACGGGTCATCCCAGTGAAATTGGGTAGCAGATGTGGCCATGGGTGCTCCTAGAAATGAAAAGAATGAGATGCGTTATGAGGCTTGGCGCAACAGTTCACGTCCAATAATAAGTTGCTGAATTTGGGTGGTGCCCTCGTAGAGTCGCAACAAGCGCACGTCGCGGTAAAAGCGCTCGACGGGGTATTCGTTGATGTAGCCCGCACCGCCATGCACCTGCACGCCACGGTCAGCCACACGACCCACCATTTCGGTGCAGAACATCTTGGCGCATGAAGCACGCATGCTCACATCAGGATCGGTTTGCCCCACGGGCTTGGCGTCGTAGCGCGCGGCACAGTCTTGCACCATGGACCAGCCCGCGTACAACTCAGCTTGGCTGTCGGCCAACATGGCTTGCACCAACTGAAAGTCGCCGATGTGCTGACCAAACTGACGTCTTTGTTTGGCATACGCCACAGACTCATTCAGCACACGTTGCGCCATGCCACACGCCAAGGCGGCCATGTGCAAGCGGCCTCGGTCCAACACTTTCATGGCAGTTTTAAAACCTTTGCCAGGCATGCCGCCAATGATGTTGGCGGCCGGCACGCGCACGTTGTCCAACATCACATCGCAGGTTTGGGTGCCGCGTTGGCCCATCTTTTTATCTGGCTTTCCCAGCGAAATACCGTGCAAATGTGCAGGCACGATGAAGGCCGAAATACCGCTGGCGCCCGGGCCATCCGTGCGCGCCATCAAAGTGAAGGCGCCCGCACGCGGGGCATTGGTGATGTAGCGCTTGGTGCCGTTGAGGACATAAAAATCCCCGTCACGCACAGCGCTCGTCTTGATGGACGCAGCATCCGAACCCGCATCAGGCTCGGTGAGCGCGAACGACATGATGAGCGCACCACTGGCCACTTGGGGCAATAAATCTGCCTTTTGCTCTGGTGTGCCATCCATCAAGATGCCTTGAGAACCAATGCCCACATTGGTGCCAAACACTGAACGAAACGCCAGAGAGGTTTGCCCCAGTTCATAAGCGACTTGGCACTCTTGACTCATGGACAAACCAATGCCGCCGTAGGCTTCAGGAATCGACAGGCCAAACAGGCCCATCTGTTTCATGTCGTCAATCAGCGCAGCGGGGACTTCGTCGTTCGCCTCAACGAAGTTTTCAGCGGGCACCAACTTTTCTTGAACAAAGCGCTGAACGGCAGCACGCAGTAATTCAAAGGATTCGAGGTCAAGGGACATGGCGAGTCAGTCGGGTAAAGCAAAGCAATGGGCATCCTAGCAATCCCAAGCCCAAAACGCGCTCACCTGGGTGACAGGGGTCGGTACACTCTGGGGTTACTTTTTTGACCCTCAAGGATTTGCCATGAACACGACCCCTTCCGGCCTGCAATACACCGACAACGTGGTGGGCGATGGCGCGACAGCCGCCGCTGGCCAACACGTGACGGTGCACTACACCGGCTGGCTTTATAAAGATGGCGAACAAGGCGCCAAATTCGACTCCAGCCGCGACCGCAATGCCCCGTTTGACTTCCCTCTGGGCGCTGGCATGGTTATCAAGGGCTGGGACGAAGGCGTGCAAGGCATGAAGATCGGTGGTCAACGCACCCTCATCATCCCGCCAGAACTGGGCTACGGTGCGCGCGGTGCAGGCGGCGTGATTCCAGCGAACGCCACTTTGAAATTTGACGTCGAGCTGCTCGGTCTTGAATAAATAGGCAGCTAGGCCCTCGGGCCGGCTTTGAGCGGGGCCTAGCCCCGCTTTGTTTTGCCCCGACGCTATTTTTTGCAAACCCCTCTTGAAAAGAGGGTTGATGGCCCCCATATCCGCTGAATCTCTTTCAAACAGGCCTTTCCAAGCATGTCAGAACCTATAGAAAATCAAGACACCGCCGCACATTTGGCGGCACACATCGCTGCACAAGCACCCGCTGCCGAGGCTCCCGCGGAGCCCACCGTCGCGATGGACCCTTTGTCAGCAGCCCAAGCAGAAGTGGCTGTTTTGCAAGCCAAAGTCGCTGAGTTGCAAGATCACTATGTCCGTGGCCAAGCCGAGGTGCAAAACGCCCGCCGTCGCGCGGATGAAGAAGTGTCCAAAGCTCGCAAATTCGCTTTGGAAAGTTTTGCTGACAGCTTGCTACCCGTGCTCGACAGCCTCGAAGCTGGCTTGGCTGTGCAAACTGCGACGCCAGAGCAAATTCGCGAAGGCGCGGAAGCCACGCTGCGTCAACTCAAAAGCGCGTTGGAGCGCAACAAAGTGATGGCCATCGACCCCGCCGCAGGCGCCAAGTTCGACCCTGCTCAGCACCAAGCCATCAGCGTGGTGCCAGCCGAACAAGAAGCCAACACCGTGGTCACCGTACTGCAAAAAGGCTACTTGATTGCCGAGCGCGTGTTGCGCCCAGCCTTGGTCACCGTCGCTGCACCGAAATAAACACTTGAAATTGGCAAAGTTATCCATAACTAAGCCTCATCTGAATTTTTAAAAATCATTGGAGTTACAAATGGGAAGAATCATCGGTATTGACTTGGGCACCACCAACTCGTGCGTGGCCATCATGGAAGGCAACACGACCAAAGTGATCGAGAACGCTGAAGGCGCTCGCACCACCCCGTCCATCATTGCGTATCAAGAAGACGGCGAAATCTTGGTGGGCGCATCCGCCAAGCGTCAAGCGGTGACCAACCCACGCAACACGCTGTACGCGGTCAAGCGTTTGATTGGTCGCAAGTTCAGCGAAAAAGAAGTTCAAAAAGACATCGACTTGATGCCGTACACCATTGCCAAAGCCGACAACGGCGACGCATGGGTGGAAGTGCGTGGCACCAAGTTGGCCCCTCCTCAAATCAGCGCTGAAATTCTGCGCAAGATGAAAAAGACCGCCGAAGACTACCTCGGCGAAGAAGTCACCGAAGCCGTCATCACGGTGCCCGCTTACTTCAACGACGCACAGCGTCAAGCCACCAAAGACGCAGGCCGCATCGCGGGCTTGGATGTCAAACGCATCATCAACGAACCCACGGCTGCGGCTTTGGCGTTCGGTTTGGACAAAACCGA
>CANCCJ010000017.1 GCA_947374535.1 Comamonadaceae bacterium
CCACGCCGGGCACGTTGTCGACCGTGTCGCCCACCAAGGTTTGGTAGTCGATCATCAAATTTGGGGGCACGCCAAACTCGGCGGTCACGCCCGCCACGTCGCGCTTTTTGCCGTTCATGGTGTCGATGATGGTGATGTGTTCGTTCACCCACTGGCTCAAATCTTTGTCACCACTCGACACCACCACCGTCACGCCTTGCTTGGCAGCGGTCACGGCCAAGGTGGCAATCACGTCGTCGGCCTCCACCCCCGGCACATCCAGCACGGTCCAACCCAACATGCGGACCATCGCGTGGATGGGTTCAATTTGCGCACGCAAATCATCGGGCATGGGCGAACGGTGCGCTTTGTACGCGGGGTACATCTCGTCGCGGAAGGTAGGGCCTTTGGCGTCAAACACGCAAGCGGCCAACTGAGTGGGCACCTCTTTGCGCAGCGCTTGCATCATGTTGATCATGCCGCGAATGGCACCTGTGGCAGCACTCGTCGGGTCGCCTGGCACAGCGCGCAGGTCGGGCATGGCATGGAAGGCGCGGTAAAGGTAGCTGGAGCCGTCGACCAGCAGCAATGTTTTGGATTCACTCATAGCTGTTGATTGTGCCGTGGGTTGTTGCGTTGCCTTTGTGCTTTGTTGCTGGGCTCGCTGGGCGCGACGGGTGGGCTTCGCTGCTTCATGCTGGGGTACCAGAAATCATGGCGACGCCCACCCGCCACGCCCAGACTACGGCATAGGTTTAGGAACGCCTCAAACCAAAAACGCAGACCGTAGTCTTGGGGGTTGAGGGATGAGCGGGTGACGATTTCTGGTACCCCAGCATGAGGAACCCGCTCTTCCCTCAACCCACAAGCGAGCCGAAAGGAAACCCAGAAGAACAAACAGGCCCGCCAACTACAATGTGCGAACTTTTTAACCCCTTGGCAGTCATGGCAGTTTTCACCGAAGTTTCAGAGTCCTCCGCGCAAGAACTGCTGTCCCAACTCAAGCTTGGCGAGTTGGTCGAACTCAAAGGCATCCAAGGCGGCATTGAAAACACGAATTACTTTCTCACCAGCAGCGAAGGCCAATACGTGCTCACGCTGTTCGAGCGCCTCACGCACGCGCAATTGCCGTTTTATCTGTACCTGATGAAACATTTGGCACAAGGCGGTATTCCTGTGCCAGACCCGATTTCCAACCACGACGGCGACATCTTGCTGACCGTGGAAGGCAAGCCTGCTGCGGTGGTCAACCGCCTGCGCGGCAAAAGCGAACTCAACCCTTCTGTCAACCACTGCGCCGCCGTGGGCGACATGCTGGCACGCATGCACTTGGCAGGACGTGACTACAACCGCCAGCAACCCAATTTGCGCGGTCTGCCGTGGTGGAACGAAACCGTGCCCGTGGTGCTGCCGTATTTGGACGCATCGCAAGCGGCCCTCATTCAAACCGAGCTGGCCTACCAAAACCACATTGCCGCTTCGTCGGCCTACACCGCCCTGCCCCGTGGCCCGATTCACGCCGACTTGTTCCGCGACAACGTGATGTTTGATGGCACGCCCGAGGCTCCTGAGCTGAGCGGCTTCTTCGACTTTTACTTTGCAGGCGTGGACACTTGGCTGTTTGATGTGGCTGTGTGTTTGAACGACTGGTGCATCAACCAAACCGATGGCACGCACGATGCTGCCAAAGCCCAAGCCTTCATCGCTGCCTACCAAGCCGTACGTCCTTTCACACCAGCTGAGCGCCAATTGCTCAACCCCATGCTGCGTGCCGGCGCTTTGCGTTTTTGGACCTCGCGTCTATGGGACTTCCACCTGCCACGCGAAGCCAGCATGTTGCAGCCGCATGACCCCACACACTTTGAGCGCGTTTTGCGCCAACGTGTGGCACATCCTGTCACACTCTGAGCTATGAAACTCAACGTCGTCCCCGCTAAGACTGGCTCGCTCTGGGTGCGCCAGGGCATTCGCGCTTTTTGGAAGCAGCCCCTCGCCCTGAGCGGTTTGTTCTTTATGTTCATGGCCAGCATGTCCGTCTTGTCCATGGTGCCTTTGGTAGGCGGGTTCTTGGCGCTGATGTTGCTGCCTGCGGCCTCTCTAGGTTTGATGGCGGCCACGCGCGAAGTGGACTTGGACAAGTTTCCCATGCCCTTTATCTTGGCAGCTGGCTTTAGATCCGGCCAAGACGGCAAGCGCCATATGTTGGTCTTGGGCGTGCTCTATGCCTGTGGTTTCGTTGGCGTGATGGGTTTGTCTGCATTGGTCGACGGCGGCGACTTTGCTAAGTTGTATTTGCTGGGCGGCTCGCTCGACATGGACACCTTGACCAAGCCGGAATTTCAAGACGCCATGTGGTTGTCGCTGTTGCTTTACATGCCTTTGTCGATGGTGTTTTGGCATGCGCCAGCACTCACGCATTGGCATGCTGTGCCTGTCATCAAAAGTATGTTTTTCAGCACCGTCGCATGCTTGACCAACTGGCGTGCCTTCTTGGTGTTCGGGCTGTTGTGGTCGGCCATCTTTCTGGGTACGACCTTGGGCATCACACTCATCTCCGGACTGATCGGCGACAGCGAATTTGCTGCGATGGCCTTGTTACCCGCCATGTTGATGCTTGCCGCGATGTTCTTTTGCTCCACGTATTACAGCTTCAAAGACTGCTTTACCTCAGACACGCTTTACGCTTAAGACATGCGCGTGGTGCCGCGCACCACGCTTCAAAAACTTTTACACCTGTGTGAGCTTGGCCACGCTCAACGCCAGCCACTTGGTGCCGTGGCGCGGGAAATTCACTTGCGCACGGGCATCGTCGCCCACACCTTCAATGCTCACCACCGTGCCCTCACCAAACTTGGTGTGAAACACCTGAATGCCGCTACGCACCCAGGCATTGGGCCCGCTTGTGACAGGCGCAGCACGTTGCACCACAGGCTTGGGCGCTGCCGCCGTCGCCGCACCGCCACCCCATGCATTGTTTTGCCAAGCTGGGTTTTGCCAAGCATCGCGACGCGAAGGCATGCTGCCTGACATGGGGTTGGCAAAGGCCGAACGAGCGGGCGTGATCCATTTCAGCGTGTGCTCTGGCAGCTCGTCAAAGAACCGGCTCTTGAGGTTGTAGCGCGTTTGACCATGCAACATACGGGTTTGCGAATGGCTCAGATACAAACGTTTGCGTGCACGCGTGATGGCCACGTACATGAGGCGTCGCTCTTCTTCAAGGCCGTCAAAGTCGTTCATCGAATTTTCATGGGGAAACAAGCCCTCCTCCATGCCTGTGATGAACACACAGTCAAACTCCAAGCCTTTTGATGCATGCACTGTCATCAACTGAATCGCGTCTTGCCCCGCTTGCGCTTGGTTGTCGCCCGACTCCAACGCTGCGTGCGTCAGGAAAGCGGCCAACGGCGACAAAGTTTCGCCCGTGTCTGCATTGATCATGGTTTGGGCCACGCTTTGGCGTGTCACCGTCTCTTCAGACGCTGGGGCAGATGGGGCCGAGCTCACGTCCATCACCACAGGCTGTCCGTGCTCGTCCACGGGTAACGCCACGGCATCGCGGCCAAAGCCCTCTTGCGTGACAAAGCTCTCGGCTGCGTTGACCAGTTCTTGCAGGTTCTCAATGCGGTCTTGGCCTTCGCGCTCAGCTTGGTAATGTTCAATCAAGCCCGAGTGATCGAGCAACAGCTCAATGATTTGGCGCAAATTCTGACCCTGTGTTTGCTCGCGCAGCACATCGATCTTGGCCACAAAGGCGCTCAGGTTTGCGCCCGCTTTGCCTGCCACCGCAGTGACTGCATCGCTCATGGCGCAACCCATGGCACGCGAGGCGTCTTGCAGCTGTTCAATACTGCGCGCACCAATGCCGCGTGGCGGGAAGTTAACCACCCGCATGAAGCTGGTGTCGTCGCGTGGGTTTTCTAGCAAACGCAAATAGGCCAGCGCGTGTTTGATTTCAGCGCGTTCGAAGAAGCGCAAACCGCCGTAAACGCGGTAAGGCATGGCGGCATTGAAGAGCGCGGTTTCAATCACCCGGCTTTGTGCGTTGCTGCGGTAGAGCACGGCGATCTCGCTGCGGTGTTGAACACCATTCGCACCATCGCCGTTTTGGCCATCGCGCAAAAGTTGCTTCATTTCCTCCACCATCCACTGGGCTTCAGCCAAATCGGTGGGTGACTCATACACACGCACGGGCTCGCCTGCACCTTGCGTGGTGTGCAGGTTTTTACCCAAGCGCCCTTTGTTGTGGCTGATCAGGTGGTTGGCACTGTCCAAGATGTTGCTGAAGCTGCGGTAGTTTTGCTCGAGCTTGATTTGGTGCGTCACGTTGTACTCGCGCACAAAGTCGGCCATGTTGCCCACGCGCGCGCCACGGAAGGCGTAGATGCTTTGGTCGTCGTCACCCACCGCCAAAATTGCGCCACCGCCGCCACCCACGGGGCCTGCGAGCTGCTTGAGCCACGCGTATTGCAGCTTGTTGGTGTCTTGAAACTCATCGACCAAGATGTGCTGAAAGCGGCGACGGTAGTGCTCGCGTATGGCATCGTTATCGCGCAACAGTTCATACGAGCGCAGCATGAGTTCACCAAAATCCACCACGCCTTCGCGCTGGCATTGGGCTTCGTACAACTCGTACAACTCCACACGTTTGCGGTCATCGGGGTCTCGCACCACCACGTCTTTGGGACGCAGGCCGTCTTCTTTGCAAGCAGCGATGAAACGCATCGTTTGCTTAGGCGGAAAGCGTTCGTCATCCACCTGAAATTGTTTGCTCAAACGCTTGATGGCGCTGAGTTGATCTTGGGTGTCCAAGATTTGAAACGATTGCGGCAAGTTGGCTAACTTCCAATGGGCACGCAAAAAGCGGTTGCACAAGCCATGAAACGTACCCACCCACATGCCGCGCACATTCACAGGCAGCATGGTGGACAAACGCGTGAGCATTTCTTTGGCCGCCTTGTTGGTAAAGGTCACCGCCAACAAACCACCGGGCGACACCTGCCCCGTTTGCATGAGCCACGCAATGCGCGTGGTCAGCACCCGCGTCTTGCCCGAACCCGCGCCCGCCAAGATGAGTGCATGCGTATGCGGCAACGTGACAGCCGCAGCTTGCTCGTTGTTGAGGCCTTGCAGCAAGGGGGAAGTGTGGGGTGTGACCGAAGCCGGCTGGGTGTCAAACCCGTCAAAAGAATGCATATCGAGGATTTTAGGGTTTAGAATCAGCCACCGGGCCCAAGATTCTTGCGCTCGGTTTTTTTATGCCTGCACTTTGCACCTGAAAAACCGACCAAGCCAAGCGCTCAATCTTCGAACGTTATTTTCTGGAGCTTGGGATATGGAAATTTTTGATTACGACAACATCTTGTTGCTGCCACGCAAGTGCCGCGTGGAAAGTCGCTCTGAATGCGATGCAGGTGTTGAACTCGGTGGCCGCAAGTTCCGCTTGCCAGTTGTGCCCGCCAACATGAAAACCGTGGTGGATGAGAGCATCTGCTTGTGGATGGCGCAAAACAATTACTTCTACGTGATGCACCGCTTCGATTTGGACAACGTCCAATTCGTCAAAGACATGCATGCCAAGGGCGCCTACGCCTCTATTTCTTTGGGTGTCAAAGCCCCAGACCGTGAAACCGTCGACACATTGGCAGCCGCCGGCCTCACGCCTGAGTACATCACCATCGACATCGCCCACGGCCACGCCGACAGCGTGCGCGACATGATTGGCTACATCAAGGCCAAGATGCCCAAGAGCTTCATCATCGCGGGCAACGTGGCCACGCCAGAAGCTGTGATTGACCTCGAAAACTGGGGCGCTGACGCGACCAAAGTGGGCGTGGGCCCAGGCAAGGTGTGCATCACCAAACTTAAAACAGGTTTTGGCACAGGCGGCTGGCAGTTGTCAGCGGTCAAGTGGTGCGCCCGCGTGGCGACCAAGCCAATCATTGCGGACGGTGGCATTCGCAGCCACGGCGACATCGCCAAGAGCATCCGCTTTGGCGCGTCGATGGTGATGATTGGTTCGCTGTTTGCGGGCCATGAAGAATCACCAGGCAAGACGGTGGAAGTGGATGGTGAGTTGTTCAAGGAATACTACGGCTCAGCCTCTGACTTCAACAAAGGCGAATACAAGCACGTAGAAGGCAAGCGCATTTTGGAGCCGGTCAAGGGCAAGCTCGCCAACACACTGATTGAGATGGAGCAAGACGTGCAAAGCTCCATCAGCTACTCAGGCGGCACCAAACTGATGGACATCCGCAAAGTGAACTACGTGACTTTGGGCGGCGACAACGCTGGCGAACACCTGTTGATGTAGGGCTTGACCCAAGGCCAAATTACGGCACAACAAAAAGCCTGTCTGCTCTGCATGACAGGCTTTTTTATTGCATTTTTATTGCGCTTTTGACCGTGCAGTTTTTTTGCTGAAGCGGTTTACTTGTGAAGCAGTTCAAGCGCCAGCGTGTGAAGGCGACTGCCCGGCTGCGTCATAGACTCGACAATGCTGAAGTGCTGCAAGCCTTCCAAGGCCTCGGCCACAGGCACGCGGTCTTTGCCCCATGACTGTTGAATCAACAGGTTGTGGCGCAAGAACTCTTCGCTCTCAATGCCACCAGCCACGCTGTAGAGCGTGCCTTGCTTTGGCGCTGGCATCCATGCTGGGCTGTTGCGCAGAGCCTCTTGCTCGGTGAGTCGCAGGCTGTCTTTGAGGTAAGGCGTGGCACGCACAGACTCCAACTCATACAAACCAGAAATTGACAAGGCCTTGGTCACCAAATGTGCAGGTAAATCGGCGGCATAAACGGGCCAATCGCAAGCGAGCAGCATGGCAACTAACTGACCGCCCGCTGAATGGCCCACCAACGTGATACGACTTGGATCACCACCAAAGCGATGGATGTTGCGCCACACCCAAGCCACGGCCTTGACCATTTGCATGGCGATGTCCGACACCGTCACTGCAGGACACAACGCGTAGTTGGGCACCACCACATGTGCGCCTTGTGCCGTGAAGGTAGGGGCAAGGAAAGAGTGATCTGCTTTGTCTAACGAACGCCAGTAACCACCATGAATGAACACCACGACGGGTGCTTTTTCAGGCGCGATGTCGCTTGGGAAAATATCCAAAGTTTCGTTCAAGCCACGGCCATAAGCCACGTCTTGAAAACAACGCTGCGTGGCACGCACCTGTGCAGATGCATCGCGCCAATAAGCGAAGTGCACGGCATGCTCTGGCACCAAGGCGCGGTTGTTGTACATGCTGTCATACCAAGCACCGTCGCGTTGCGTCATAGTTTCTTCTCCAAGAGAATTTGCACGTTGGTCCATGTGCGGTTCTGGGTGTTGCTGTTTTCTACCACGCTGGTGCTGCTGTACAAACTACCGGTGTTGTAGTTGCGCGGGTCGAGGTTGCTCAAGGTCAAACGCCATGCGGTACTGCCATCGACTCGCCACAGACCATACACATCCATCACACGTTTTTGTGACACCGTCAGCCATTGCACATCGCTGGTGCGCGTGGTGTAACCGGGGTTGTAATTCACGTTGCCGCCAAACGTGAGCGGTACGGCACTCAATCGGTAATCAGCACCCAGGTTAGCGGTCATATCAGGCTGTTGGTCGAGTCGGTTGTTCGGGCCATCGATGCTGAGTACGCGCGAACGGTAAAAGCTCACATTGCTGCGCAGCTCCACATGCGGCGCATCAGCGATCCATTGGTCCATGCGGAACTTCGCTTCTAGCTCTATGCCTTCAGTGATGGCTTCGCTGATGTTTTGTGGGCTAGACAACCAGCGCTGCGTGCTGTTGTCAAAGCTGGTGACGTTGCGAATGAGGTTTTGCACACGACGGTGAAAAGCGCTGGCACTCAACACACCGCCTTGCGGCAAATAACGCTCCACCGCCACGTCAAGACCGGTGGCGACTTCTGGTTTGAGATTAGGGTTGCCAGACACATCGGGGTTGGTGGCGCTGTTTTCATCTCTTGTGTAGGTTCTGCGCGCTAGCAGCGTTGGCATGGTCGGAGTTTTAAAACTGCGCGTGAGGCTCATACGCACTTGGTCACGACTGTCTGGGTTAGGTCGCCACATGGCATGCAACAAAGGCGTGAACACACTGTTGCGGTTAGAAACATCACCGGTGGACAGATTACCTTCAGTGCTCAACGCCTCATAACGTGCGCCCAAATGTGTCGCCCATTGAGGCGTGAACTGCCATTCATCTTGCGAATACAGGGCATAGCGCATCGAGCTTGCATGCAGATCGCCGGCATTGGCATTTTGGTAAGAGCCTGTAACAAGCTGTGTGCGACGAACAGACTCAAGCTCTGAACCGCTCACCCACTGATGTCCACCGCCCATGACATTGGTGTACTTACCCCCTAAATTGGCAGAACGATCTTGCGTGCGGGAGCTCTCCGTCAAGCTTGGCAACAAATTGATGTTGCCGGAGGTTTGTTGATATTCAGAATGGCTATTCCAACCGCCGATGTTGAACTTCCACTCCATATTGCTGTCCGTGGATAACTTGCGGCGCCATTGGCCGTTCAGTCTAGCGATAGCAAAGTTGTTGTCATTCGCTGTTGTGGCGCTTGTAGAGCCGGTGGTAGCAGGGCTTGATGATGTTTGATCCGTCATCATCATTCCAGGCGTTGTGCCATGTGACAAAGCGACAAACGGCATCAGTGTGAAAGTCTCGCTTGAATCACCCTTGAGTTGCAAACGGGCCGAGGCATTGAGGCCTTCGCGGACGTAATGGCTATCGCTCACACGCACACGGGCTGTCCCATCATTACGCGTCAAGTCGTTTTCACTATGATCCGGCGCCGCATACCGATTGACCGACAAGGTGTAGTTTGCCGACCACTTCTCGTCTGCGTGGTACTTCACCAATGAGGCGGTTGGCGAGGCATAACCCCCTTGAAATGAAGAGCCCACTTTCAACTCGGTGGGCATGCCTTTGCGACCTTCGCGCGTGATGATGTTGATGGTGCCCGCAATGGCTTGCGCCCCTGTTTCGGCGGTGGGTGCACGGTAAATCTCCACACGCTCAATCATCTCAGGGGTGAGCGACTCGACGGAGAAACCGGGCGGCACGCGCTCGCCATCGAGCAGAATTTGTGTGTAACCCTGGCTCATGCCACGCATGCGAATGCCGCTGCCCCGTCCGGGTGCGCCACCCAAGGTGATGCCGGGCATACGCTTCAAAATTTCACCAAGGTTCGAATCACCTTGACGCTCAATTTCTTCGCGGCCAATCACAATTTTGCTGGCGGTAGATTCGCGGCGTTGCTGCGTATCGTTGTCTCGACCACTGGTGACTTCAATGCGTCCCATGTCAGCCGCAGGAGCCGCTGCTTGCTGGGCAAAAACGGCAGTGGCACTGAACGCCAAAGGCACGAAAAGGGTTCGGGTGAGGGTCAGAGAATGCATCGCAAAAAGTTTACCGAGGTATGAATGCCCTTGCCGTGTAAAGTTCAGGTTTTCTTTTTGATGCACCTGCTATGAGCCAAGCCTCCGCGCCACACGCCTACGAAATCAAAAGTGCCTCGTTGCCCTTGGTGTCTTTTCTCCTCAAAAATCCCGACATTTCGGCCTTGCAGGCAGATATGTCGCGCCGCTTGGGGGCAACGCCTGACTTCTTTGACAACGACCCCGTGGTGATTGATCTGAGCGCCTTGGAAGACCCCCATGGTGTGCTCGACCTCCCTTCGGTGTGCCTCATGTTGCGGACTCACCGCATGCTGCCGGTGGCGGTTCGCGGCGCGAATGAACACCAATTAGCTAACGCGCACAAAGCAGGCTTGTTTGAAGCTCGCGACTTGAGCATCCAAACTCCAGCGACAGCTCGCGTCGAAACCGTCGTGCAAGAAGTGATACGCGAAGTTGAAGTCGTGCGCGAAGTGCAAACTGGCGGTGCTGCCATGATCATCGACAAACCGCTTCGCTCTGGCCAGCATGTGTACGCCAAAGGCCGCGATTTGATTGTGCTGGCCATGGTCAACCCCGGCGCCGAAATCATGGCGGATGGCCACATCCATGTTTATGCCCCCCTGCGCGGCAAAGCCATTGCAGGTGCGCGCGGTGATGTGCAGGCGCGTATCTTCACTTCTTGCCTAGAAGCCGAGCTGATTTCGATTGCTGGCACTTACCGCACGAGCGACACACCGCTGCCACCAGAAGTCGCCGGAAAGCGTGCGCAAATCAGCCTTCAAGACGATAAGTTGGTGATGCAAGCACTGTAAAATTGCGAATTAATTTTTAGAACAACCTAGGGCTTTCTACATGACAAAAATCGTGGTGGTGACTTCTGGCAAAGGCGGCGTGGGCAAGACCACAACCAGCGCCAGTTTTTCCTCTGGCCTCGCTTTGCGTGGCTTCAAAACGGTGGTCATCGACTTTGACGTTGGCCTGCGTAACCTGGACCTCATCATGGGTTGCGAGCGTCGCGTGGTGTATGACTTCATCAACGTTATCAACGGAGAAGCCACGCTGAACCAATCTTTGATCAAAGACAAGCAATGCGACAACTTGTTCGTGTTGGCTGCCTCACAAACGCGTGACAAAGACGCCCTCACCAAAGAAGGTGTGGAGCGCGTGTTGAACGAGCTCAAAGGCATGAAGTTCGACTACATCGTGTGCGACTCCCCTGCCGGTATCGAAGTGGGCGCCATGATGGCCATGCACTTCGCTGACGAAGCTTTGGTGGTGACCAACCCGGAAGTGTCTTCGGTGCGCGACTCTGACCGCATCTTGGGCATGCTCAGCAGCAAAACACAACGCGCCATTGATGGTGACACGCCGATCAAAGAACACCTGCTCATCACGCGTTACAACCCGAGCCGCGTGGAAGAAGGCCACATGCTGTCGCTGGACGACATTCAAGACATCTTGCGTATTCCATTGATCGGCGTGATCCCCGAATCTGAAACCGTGTTGACCGCATCCAACCAAGGTTTGCCAGCGGTTCATTTGGACAACACCGATGTGTCTGAGGCCTACAAAGACGTGATCAGCCGCTTCTTGGGTGAAGAAGTGCCCATGCGTTTCACTGAGCACGTCAAACCAGGTTTGTTCAAACGCATTTTTGGTGGGAAGTAAGACATGTCGTTGCTCTCTTTTTTACTCGGTGAAAAGAAAAAAACAGCCAACGTTGCCAAAGAACGTTTGCAGTTCATCCTGACGCATGAGCGTTCGGGCCGCAATGCACAGCCTGACTACTTGCCCGCTTTGCAGCGCGACTTGGTGGCTGTGCTTTCCAAATACGTGAAGATCAATCCAGATGACATCAAAGTCAATTTGGAGCGCCACGACAACCTCGAAGTGCTCGAAGTCAAAATCGAACTGCCCGAGTGAGGTTTTGAATCTCCCAAAAACAAAAAGCGTCCCGCGGGACGCTTTTTATTTGGCTTTCGCAAGCAGAAGATGGAATTAACCGCCTTTGTTTGAACGCTTACCAGGGTTCTTTTTGCTACGTGTCGCAACACCGCGCTCAAGACTCACGCGTTGACCGCGACCACCGGTGCGCAGCATGGTGCCTGGCAATGGTGTAGGTGCTGGTGAGCGTTTGCGGTCGGCTTCGGTGACGATTTTGTTTCCCATGAAATTTTCCAAATAAAAAGTTACAGCCTCTAATTAGGCCACATGTTCAGCGTATTTTCGCATGTAACCACCCATAATCCTTGCAAAGAAGGTGATTTATGAACCCAAAGATCAGTGAATTGTTGGCCCGTATCCAACAAATGGAGTTAGAGATCGAGCAAGAGATGAAGCGCCGACGCGCTGAACTGCAAGCCGACTTCGAGGAGAAGCGCGTCAAGTTTGAACATGAGGTCTTGGAGCAACAACGCCGCTTCAAAACCGGCATCGTCAAATACATGCTCTCGGCTAACTTACTCAGTGTCTTAACCGCGCCCGTGATTTACATGGTGCTTGTGCCCATGCTGCTGCTCGACATCTCTGTCACGGTGTATCAGCACATATGCTTTCGCGCCTACGGCATCCCGCGCGTCAAACGCAGCGACTACTTTGTGTATGACCGGGCGCATTTGGCTTATCTAAACTTGATTGAAAAAATCAATTGTGGCTACTGTTCTTATGGCAGCGGTCTCATGGCTTATGCACGCGAAATCGTGGCGCGCACCGAGCAGTACTGGTGCCCGATCAAGCACGCACGCAAGGTCATGGCGGCACATCCTTACTACACTGGGTTCGTGGATTTTGGCGATGCTGAAAGTTACCAGCGTGAACTCGAAAACCTGCGCGCAAGTCTGACCAAACTCAACAACACACCCGAATAACGCGCCCCCGTCTCATGCCCAACACAAACATTGACAAACGCCTGATGGATTTAGAAATCAAGGCCAGTTTCACCGAGGACTTGGTGGAGCAACTCAACCAAACCATTTTTCAACAGCAACAGCAAATCGATGCACTTATTCGTGAGGTCAGCCATTTGCGTCAACAAGCGCCCGATGGTGGATCTGGCAGTTTCCGAAACCTACGTGATGAGTTACCTCCCCACTATTGAGCGCATGCAAGACCTATCGGCGAGCGATCTACGTGAGCTCGCTCTCTTTATGTTGTACAGGCTGAGTGCCTATGCCGTGATCAACCTGATCGATGACGCAGCCATGCTGTCCCTTGTATTCGTTTGAACTTCAAAAAGGAAAACCCAATGACAAAAACAGTGGATTACTACATGGCCCCTCAAAGCCCTTGGACGTATTTGGGGCATGAACGTTTTGTGCAAATCGCCAAGGCGGCAGGCGCCATCGTGCGCGTGATGCCGATGGACTTAGGTAAAGTTTTTCCCATCTCCGGCGGCCTGCCGTTGGGCAAACGTGCGCCTCAACGCCAAGCATACCGACTGGTGGAGCTGACACGTTTCAGCAATGCACTCAACCTTCCGCTGAACCTGCACCCCAAGTTTTTTCCAGTCTCGGGTGACGCAGCTGCACGACTCATCATTGCGGTCGACATGCACCATGGCACGGATGCAGCGTTGACGCTAGCAGGTGCAGTTCTGTCGGCTGTTTGGCATGAAGAACGCGACATCGCCGACACCAGTACCTTGGCAGCCTTGCTGATCGAACACAAGTTTGATGCTGCTTGCCTCGCGTTGTCCAACACGCCCGAGGTGCAAACCCGCTACGACAACGACACGCAAAGCGCCATCGACACGCAAGTATTCGGTGCACCAAGCTATGTGATAGATGGCGAGATGTTTTGGGGCCAAGACCGTCTGGACTTTGTGGCACAAAAACTTCAAGCATAAAACAAGCCCACAAACAATTCAGCCACCGGAGTTGCACACAAGGTGCAACGCGGTGGCTGAATGCCGTTTGAGCGGAAGCTAATTAACGGGGTGTGCGTGGCTTAGGTGCGCGTTTTTTAGCATCAAAACCGCCACCAAACGATTTACCAGCTGGACGTGCAGGCTTGTCGAAAGGTGTGCGACCGGCTTCAAATGGAGCGCGTGGGCCGCGTGCTGGTGCACGGTCATCAAAGCTGCGCGGTGCGCGATCTTCAAAGCTACGCGGGGCACCGAAGTTGCCACGCGGTGCGCCTTGACCTTCGCCAAAGTTGCCGCGAGGGGCACCTTGGCGTGGCTCGAACGAGTTACCACGACGGTCATCGAAACGGTTGTTTTCTTGTGGACGACCTTCAAAGCGGTTGTCTGAGCGACCTTCTGAACGTGGCTCGAAGCGGCCTTGGCCGTTGCCTTCAAAGCGTCCACCGCCACCACCAAACTTGTTGCCTCCGCCGAAACCGCCACGACCACCACCGCCGCCGAACTTGCCGCCGCCTTTGCGATCGTAGTCACGGCCGGCACCGCCGCGTTGTTCAACGCGTTGGGTAGGTTCCATGCCTGGAATCACTTCAGCCGTGAACTGTTGGCGTGTGTAGGCTTCGATGTCGTAAATTTTGCGCTTGTCGCGGAACTCAGCCAAGGTCACAGCCAAGCCATCTCGGCCTGCACGACCGGTACGGCCAATGCGGTGGGTGTAATCCTCAGACTTCATAGGCAAGCCAAAGTTGAACACGTGGGTCACGGTAGGCACGTCAATGCCACGGGCAGCCACGTCGGTAGCGACCAAGAACTGCACTTGACCTTGGCGCAAAGCCATCAAGCGGCGGTTACGCAAGCCTTGGCTCAACGCGCCGTGCAATGCCACAGCCGAGAAACCTTCTTGTTGCAAATCATTGGCCAAGCCGTCGCACTCGATTTGGGTGCTGGCGAAGATGATGGCTTGGTTGATGGTGGTATCACGCAAGAGGTGATCCAACAAACGGCGCTTGTGTTGCGCGTTATCTGCCCAATGCAGAATTTGACGAATGTTGCTGTGCTTTTCTTGTGGAGAGTCGATTTGCACGCGTTGAGGTTGACGCATGACGCGTGTGGCCAACTGCTGAATGCGCGGCGCAAATGTGGCGCTGAACATCATGGTTTGCTTGCGGTCGATGGTGAGCTGGTTGATTTCAGCCAAGTCGTCCGAGAACCCGAGGTCCAACATGCGGTCGGCTTCGTCCACCACCAAGAATTGAACTTTGTCCAACTTGATTTGCATGGAACGCTGTAAGTCGAGCAAACGGCCAGGTGTGGCCACCACCAAATCAGCGTTTTGCAGTTTGGCGATTTGCAACTGGTAAGGCATGCCGCCCACCACGTTGGCAACGCGCAAACCACGGCAATGCTTGACCAAATCGATGGCGTCGTGCGCGACTTGTTGAGCCAATTCGCGGGTTGGGCAAACGATCAAGGCGCCAGGTGTGGGAGCTTTGAAGTTGCGTGTGTTTGTGGGGTCTTTGCGTTTGGCGCGTTTGGGTGGCTCTTCGCCATTGGCGGCAGCGTCAGCCACAAGCTTGTCCCAAGCGGCTTTGTCAGCGGCTTCGGCTTGCGCTTGCTGCTGGAGCAAGGTGTGCAAGACGGGCAACAAGAAGGCGGCTGTTTTACCGCTACCTGTTTGACTAGACACCATCAAGTCGATGAAGCCAGCTTTGGCATCTGCGTTGGCTGAGGGCAAAGCCAAAGGAATGGTTTTGAGTTGAACGGTGGTGGGTTGGGTGTAGCCGAGGTCGGCCACAGCTTGAACCAGTTCAGGGGCCAAGCCCAGTTCGACGAAGCCGTTAGGCACGTCGGCTTGAGGCGCTTGAGCTTCAGCGTGAGCAACTTCAGGTGTGTGAACGCCCTCAGTAGACACTGCGTCTTGAGCAGGAATAGAAATAGTTTCGGCAGGCGCAAATTCGCCTGTCACATTTAAAGTGTCAGTCATGATTTTTTCTCGCACGTGAGCGCCGCAAGTTGTGCGGCTGCTCCGTTCTAGGTTAAAAAACATCAACCATCAAACGGAACCTGCTCTGACCCGCTAGGGGTTTATCAGTGCTTGGGGCTCATTTAGCGAGCCCGGTGAATGAAGGGAGATGTACAAATTCACTACGTTGTGTAGCGAAGACAGCAATTATGGCACGAATTCGGGTTTTCACCTAATCAATTTTGAGGAAGTGCTCTCGGTAGTGCAGCATTTCGTCGATGGACTCATGCACATCGGCCAACGCCGTGTGCTTTTGGGCCTTCTTAAAAGCGTTCAATACCTCGGGTTTCCAACGGCGTGACAACTCTTTGAGTGTGCTCACATCCACATTGCGGTAGTGGAACCAAGCTTCGAGCTTAGGCATGTATTTGTTCAAGAAGCGCCGGTCTTGGCCAATGGTGTTGCCGCACATGGGCGAGACACCTTTGGACACATAGTGCTTCATGAAGGCGATGAGCTGCTCTTGTGCGTGCTCTTCGGTCACGGTGGAGGCTTTGACTTTGTCGATCAATCCGCTTTTGCCGTGCGTGCCTTTGTTCCAAGCGTCCATCTTGCCAAGCAACTCGTCGCTTTGATGAATAACGAACACAGGGCCTTCAACGCGAATCGATAAATCGGGATTGGTGACGATGACCGCAATTTCAAGCAAGCGCTCGCGCTCTGGGTCAAGACCCGTCATTTCGCAATCGAGCCAAACCAAGTTCAAGTCAGACTTGCCAAGCTTGGGGACAACAGGGGCGACGGGTGTGGTGGCAACTTCAAACATGCAGAGATTGTCGCCCATCACGCAAAGGCCGCTTCATCTAAACTCACCCACCATGATGAACCCCTCTCTCGCAATGACCTTGACGCTGGCCGCCGTGCTGGTCGCCAACCTGCTCACCAAACTTTGGCTCAGTGGCCGTCAAGTGCGCCATGTGGCGCAGCACCGAGGGCAAGTGCCTGATGCGTTTGCACACACCATCCACTTAGACGCGCATCAAAAGGCAGCGGACTACACGCTGGCCAAATCGCGTGTGGGCTTGATCGATTTGGCTTTGGATGCAGTCACGTTGATCGCTTGGACATTGTTGGGCGGCTTGGACGCACTCAACCAAGTCACGCTCAATATGCTGGGTGAAGGCATGGGCCAACAAGTGGCATTGGTCGTGAGCTTCACCTTGATTGGCAGCTTGATTGGCCTGCCCTTGTCGCTGTACCAAACCTTCGGCATTGAACAACGCTTTGGCTTCAACAACACCACAGCCAAACTCTGGGTAAGCGACATGCTTAAAGGACTGTTGGTCGGTATGGTGTTGGGCCTCCCTATTCTTTGGCTTGTGCTATGGCTGATGCAAGCGGGCGGCCCTATGTGGTGGCTCTATACCTGGGCAGTCTTGGTGGTTTACCAGTTGTTCGTGATGTGGATTGCCCCCAACGTCATCATGCCGCTGTTCAACAAATTCACGCCCCTAGAAGACGCCACGCTCAAAGAACGCGTCAGTGCGCTGATGAACCGCGCCGGCTTTAGGGCCAAAGGTTTTTTTGTGATGGATGGCAGCCGCCGCTCGGCCCATTCCAACGCTTTTTTCACGGGCTTTGGCGCAGCCAAGCGGGTGGTGTTTTTTGACACCCTGCTCACACAACTCAACGCCGATGAAATGGAAGCCGTGCTCGCCCACGAACTGGGCCATTTCAAACACCGCCACATTTTGAAAATGTTGGTTGTCAGCTTTGCCACCAGCCTTGCAGGACTCGCCTTGTTGGGCTGGATATCACAACAAATTTGGTTTTACACAGGCTTGGGCGTGATGCCTAACCTCAATGGCAACAACAGCGCCTTGGCTCTGTTGCTGTTCATGCTGGTTTTGCCTTTGTTCACCTTCTTTGTGTCACCCTTGTCGGCGCACCGCTCGCGTAAATTTGAATTTGAAGCCGATGCGTATGCCGTGGCCAACAGCGATGGCAAAGCGCTGGCCAGCGCCCTGCTCAAGCTTTACCAAGACAACGCCTCCACCCTCACGCCTGACCCTTGGTACGTGGCGTTTTATTACTCGCACCCACCCGCCTCACAGCGCTTGGCACGGATGGCTGCATGAAGCAAACCGGCTTAGTGGTGGCCAGCCACGGACGACATTGCGTGGTGGAAACGCCGGATGGTGAACGTCGCATTTGCCATCCACGTGGCAAAAAAAGCCAAGTGGTGGTGGGCGACCGCGTGCAATGGTTGGCCAGCACAGACGAAGGCACCATCGAAAAAGTGGAGCCACGCCACAACTTGTTTTACAGACAAGATGAGATTCGCACCAAGTCATTCGCGGCCAACTTAGACCAAGTGCTCATCTTGCTTGCGGCTGAGCCAGAGTTCTCAGAAATGCAGCTCACACGCGCTTTGATTGCCGCAGAAGCCGAACACATCCAACCCATCATCGCGCTGAACAAAAGCGATTTGACTGAACTCTTTGCACGCGCACTCGCTCGCTTAGAGCCTTATGTGAAGATGGGTTACACCGTGCTGCAAGGTGCGTTTAAAACGGGTGATCTGGGCGATCTACCAGACCGTTTGAAGCACAAAACCACTTTGGTGCTTGGGCCCTCAGGCACAGGTAAAAGCACGCTCATCAACGCCCTCGTGCCCAATGCCAATGTGGCCACAGCTGAGATTTCGCAGGCGTTGAACTCAGGCAAACACACCACCACATCCACCACGTGGCACTGGGTCGATGCCGAACGTAAAACGGGACTGATCGACTCACCCGGTTTTCAAGAATTTGGGGTCCATCACATCGACGCCATGCAGCTCGCGGCCTACATGCCCGATTTCAAACCGCATGTGGCGAACTGCAAGTTTTACAACTGCACGCATTTGCACGAACCTGCGTGCGGGGTGCAAGACGCGGTGGCTGCAGGTGAAATCAGCCCATCGCGTTACAAGCTATACGGCATGCTGTTTGCCGAACTCACCCAGCCTGTGAACTACTGAGGCGCTGAGGTTTAGCCCAACAAACGAGCCAAGGTCAGCAAGGCCAGAAGCACCATCCAAAGTACCACGGTGCGCCACACCAAACCCACCACGCTGGACAAGTGCGCCATCTCTGGCGTGCGTCCTGGGGTGCTTTCGCTGTCTTGGGTGTCGTCTTCGGTGTCTGCACGCAGTGCCTCACCACCTAAGCGCACATTCAGCGCCCCCGCTGTGGCGGACAGCACCACCCCATCGTTGTCATCCGGAAAGCGCTGCGCGTGGTTGCGCCAGCAATCAATCGCTTCTTCAAAATTACCCACCACCGCAAATGCCACGGCTGTCAAACGTGCAGGGAACCAGTCCACGCGATGCCATGCATTGCGCGCGGCATCTTGCAGGGTGTCACTCACCCAGCCCTTACTGGCTTTGGGCGAGGCCTGCCAAGCGCGTGACACCATCTCGCTCATGCGATAGATCACCGCACCTGCAGGGCCAAAGCCCAAGGCGGCCAGAATCGAAAACCAAGTGAGCACGCCAAACACATGACGATGTGCGGAGAGCACCGAATGCTCAATCACATGGCGCAACAACTCGCTGCGCGGCAAGCTACCCACTTCAACGTGCTGCCACTCAGCCAACAGTTCGCGCGCCAAGCGTTCGTCCCCCACATCCAAGGCATCACGAATGTCCGTGAAGTGATGACTGAACTGGCGAAAGCCCAAGGTGACGTACAGCACCGCAATGCTCCAAATCATGGCGACAGGCCAGCCGAACACGGCCATAAGCAACCAATGCACCAGCGTCGCAATGACCGCAGGCACGCCCACTGCCAACGACCAAGTGGTCCATGCCAAACGTGGATGGCCGGCATCCAGGGTTTGGCTAATCCACAGAGCCCACGCACGCACGGTGCGATGCACCCAATTGCCACGCACCAAAGGGCGAGCTTGTTCAATCAACAGGGCGAGGAGCAGGGAAAGAAAACTCATATCGAGATGATAGCGGCCCATACACACCCATCAGCGACTTCAGGCCCTTAAGAAGCGGTAAAAGTTGCGTAGCATGCCCGCCGTCGCACCCCAAACAAAACGCAGCTGCTCGCCGTCTTGATAAGGCATGGACAGCCATTCACGGCTCACACCTTCGTGTTCATAGCGGTGCCAGCGATGGTGCGCAGGGTTCATCAAATAGGCCAAGGGCACTTCAAATGCATCGGCAACCTCATGGGTGTTGAGATGCAGCCTCATCTTGGGCGAAATCAAGGCCACCACGGGCGTGACGTGAAACGAAGAGCCCGTCACGTACTCGGGCAGTGTGCCGAGAACTTGCACGTGGCGAGCCTCCAGTCCCACCTCCTCGTGCGCCTCACGCAAGGCAGTGGCGACCGCATCGGCATCCCCCTCATCGCGCTTACCGCCTGCAAAGGCGATCTGCCCTGGATGTGTTGACATGTGCGCAGGCCTTTGCGTCAACAGCACGGTCGGCTCGTCACGCATGACCACCCCTATCAATACCGCGGCTTGCTCGGGGGCGCGGTCTAGAAATTGACGCTCACGCACCAACTCAGGCTGCCACACGGGGGGATTGGCAAAACGCGCCTGCAAGGCTGCGCGCGTTAAATGCTGCGCAGGCACGGCGGCCAAGTGACTATCCACTTGGAACACTGGCACTTGTTGAGGATCAAAAAGAGGAAGTTGGGCCATAGAAAAAGCCACCGCAAGTTTTCACTCGGGGTGGCTTCTAAGCAAGAGTAGATCTGCTTATTGAGCGGCTGCTGCGGCTTTAGAAGCTGCGGCCGACTTGCTGACCAATTTTTCTTTGATACGAGCCGACTTGCCGCTACGGTCGCGCAAGTAGTACAACTTGGCACGACGCACATCACCGCGACGCTTGACTTCGATGCTTGCAATCAATGGGCTGTAAGTTTGGAACGTACGCTCCACGCCTTCGCCGCTAGACATTTTGCGCACTGTGAAGCCGCTGTTGAGGCCACGGTTACGCTTAGCAATCACCACACCTTCGTAAGCCTGCACACGCTTGCGTGTACCTTCAACCACGTTGACGCTCACAATGACTGTGTCGCCAGGTGCGAATTCGGGGATTGTTTTGCCAAGGCGAGCAATTTCTTCTGCCTCGAGAGTTTGGATCAGGTTCATGTTTTTCCTCTAAAAGATCTTGGTCGCGCTACACAAAAGGCCCCAGAATGAAATATCCAAAGCGGCCGACCAGAGGATCGAAAAGCCCACCATTATAGCGAGTTCTGAGCCCTTAAAACAGCCTCATCTTGCTTGGTCAGTTTGGAAGCCGTCCGAGCCGCCTCAATCAGCTCAGGACGCAAGCGAGCGGTCAGCTGCAAACGCTGGTCACGGCGCCAGCGCTCAATGTTGATGTGGTGGCCTGACATGAGTTCAGCTGGCACGCTCTGCCCTTCCCAATACTCTGGGCGGGTGTAATGCGGGCAATCCAACAAGCCATCTAGAGCGGGGTTGAAGCTGTCGAACTGGTGGCTGCCTTCGTCATTCAATACGCCAGGCTGCAAACGCGCCACAGCATCAAGCAAGGCCATCGCAACAATCTCGCCACCAGAAAGAACAAAGTCGCCCAAGCTGATTTGCAGATCCACAAGCGTGTCGATGAAACGCTGATCAATGCCTTCGTAGCGACCGCACAGCAGCACCGCACCATGACTGTCAGACCAGCGCTGCACAGCGGCGTGGCCCAAAGTCTCACCAATCGGAGAGAAAAAAACCAGCGGTGCCACATCACGTCCCTGACCTCGATCTGCACGGATAGCCGCCAGACACGCAGCCAACGGCTCGGCCATCATGACCATACCGGGACCGCCGCCAAAGGGACGATCATCCACGCGGCGATAGTTGCCCTCAGCGTAATCGCGGGGATTCCAAAGGCGCACCTCGACTTGCCCAGACTCATAAGCGCGTCGGGTCACGCCAGTTTTGAGAAAGGGCTCGAACAGCTCGGGAAACAGGGTGATGATGTCAAAGCGCACAACAAGGGCCTAAGTGCGAGCGCTTTAGTAATCAGGTTGCCAGTCGGCGGTGATGCGGCGTCCGGCCAAGTCCACGGTGTCGATGTAGACCGACACAAAGGGGATCATGCGCTCCAGGGCTTTGCCCTCTTCTTCGTAAGCCAACACCAACACGGTTTGTGGACCGGTGTGCAGCAACTCACGCACGTGGCCCAAGCCAACGCCTTCGCGGTTGACAACATCAAGACCGATCAAATCGACCCAGTAGTACTCGTCAGCTTCAGGGGTTGGGAAGCTCGTGCGCGACACAAAAATGCGTGCACCTTTGAGCAGTTCTGCGGTGTTGCGATCGGGCACCTCTTGGGCCGATGCCACCACAGAATCAGAATGTTCTTTGGCTTCGATGATTTTCAGAAGCACGGTGCCAGCAAATGTTTTGGCACCTCGTTCAGCGGGCTGTAAAAACCAACGCTTAGAAGAAAAAAGCGCTTCCGGAGAAGCGCTGTAGGGCAAGACCTTGAACCAGCCTTTGATGCCCCAAGCATCTGCAATGCGCCCGACTTCGATGGCGTCCGCAGGAAGTTCTGCGGACTCAAGGCCCAGCGTCATTGCAATGCCTTTGTTCAATTAAGCAGCAACCTTAGCGGCAGCTTGCTTGACCAAACGGAGCACGGTAGGCGAGCATTGCGCGCCAACGCTGGTCCAGTGAGTCAAACGGTCTTGAGCAACGCGCAAGCCTTCAGCTTGACCTTTGGCGATTGGGTTGTAAAAACCAATGCGCTCGATGAAACGGCCGTCGCGACGATCGCGCTTGTCGGCAACAACAATGTTAAAAAACGGACGGGCTTTAGAACCGCCGCGTGAAAGTCGGATGACGACCATAATGAATCCTTCGGGTGGAGATTTTTTCAACGTTTGAGACACGCGCTAAGCCACCCGGCCTGCGACACGCTGAAAAGCCTCCCATTATAGCGCCCTACACTCAAGCCATGAAAAACAAAACCATCGCGACCTGGCTGACCTTCTTGGGCGGCCCTTTTGGGCTTCACCGTTTTTACCTGTTTGGCCTGTGGGACACCCTGGGATGGCTGCTGCCCATCCCCACCGCGCTGGGCATTTACGGCGTAGAGCGTGTTCAGCAATATGGCTTAGATGACGTCGCAAGCTGGTGGCTCATCCCCATTGCAGGCTTCAGTTTTGCAGCCTGCGCCCTAAACGCCATCGTCTATGGCTTGATGACGCCTGAGGTTTGGAACGCCCACTTCAACGGTGCCGAAAACAACGACGCACCGGCTGGTCAAACCAATTGGTTGACCATCGGTGCGGTTGCACTTGCCTTGTTAGTTGGCACGACGGTGCTCATGTCAAGCATCGTGTTCAGCTTTCAACGCTACTTCGAATATCAAATCGAAGAAGCGCGAAAGCTAACGGAGTGATTAGAAAAGCTGCAAGCTGACCCAATAAGCGACGCCAGCCACAAAGGCGCTAGCGGGGATCGTCAAGATCCAAGCCCACACAATGCCGCCTGCCACACCCCAACGTACGGCACTGGCGCGCTGCGTAGAGCCCACGCCCACGATGGCACCCGTGATGGTGTGCGTGGTGGACACAGGAATACCCAAGGCCGTCGCTAAGAACAAGGTCATAGCGCCACCCGTTTCAGCACAAAAGCCGCCGACGGGCTTGAGCTTGGTGATTTTTTGGCCCATGGTTTTCACAATGCGCCAGCCACCAAACATGGTGCCCATGCCAATCGCCATATAGCAACACACGATGGTCCACGTTGGAGGCGAGGTGCTGTCGGTCGCGGCATAGCCCGTGGCCATCAACAACATCCAAATGATGCCGATGGTTTTTTGCGCATCGTTACCGCCATGGCCCAAGCTGTAGGCGCCCGCTGAAATCAACTGCAAGCGGCGAAACCATTTGTCCACGCGTGAAGGGCGAAAACTTCGGAAGATCCAAGCCACAGCCACCATCATCAAAGAGCCCAGCAAGAAACCCAGCAAGGGCGACACAAAGATGAAAGCCACGGTTTTCAAAATACCCGAAGCCACCAATGCGCCTGAACCAGCCTTGGCAATCACAGCCCCCGAAATGCCGCCAATCAAGGCATGCGACGAGCTACTGGGAATGCCATACAGCCAAGTGATGACGTTCCAAGTGATGGCGCCCAACAAAGCCCCAAACACCACATGAACGTCCACAACACCTGGCTCCACAATGCCTTTGCCCACCGTGGCTGCCACACTCAATTTAAAAATCAAAATGGCCAGCACGTTAAAGAAGGCAGCAAACAACACCGCTTGCGCAGGCTTCAAGACGCCTGTGGAAACGACGGTGGCGATAGAGTTCGCGGCATCGTGAAAGCCATTCATGAAGTCAAATAGCAAAGCCAACACAACCAACAAGGCGACCACCCAAAAGGCGGTTTGTACGGTATCCATACGGCGCTCGTGATTAAGAGTTCTCGAGGACGATGCCCTCGATCAAGTTGGCCACGTCTTCACATTTATCAGTGATGGTTTCCAACAACTGATAAATCGCTTTGAGCTTGAGCACTTCGCGCACATCGGGTTCTTCGCGGAACAGCTTGCTCATCGCGCCGCGCATCACACGGTCTGCATCTGATTCGAGTTTGTCAATTTCTTCACACGTTTTCAAAGCAGCTTCAGCCGTGTTGTGGTCTGAAATCTTTTCCAACAAATACACAGCATCGCGCAAACGCTCGCAGCACTTCACACTCAAAGCGGTCAATCGCACGATCTCTTCATTCATGACGCGCACGTCATACAAGGCCATGGTTTCGGCAGTGTCTTGAATCAAGTCAGCCACATCGTCCATGGTGTTGATCAAGGAGTGGATTTGCTCACGGTCAATGGGCGTGATGAAGGTTTTGTGAATGGCGACGTTGCATTCATGCGTCACGCGATCGGCGCCACGCTCGGCGTTGTCCACTTCAATGTTGTACTTTTCACGCAACATGGGATCGCCGTAGTTGGCGACCAAATTCGAAAAGGCATGCGCGGCTTCGACGATGCGATCAGCGTGCTGGTTGAACATGACGAAAAAATTGCCTTCCGTGGGCAACAACTTTCCAAATAGCATTTGGAGCTCCTATGAATGACTTCTATGTGACAGTTATATGACGGCGAAAGTGTAATCGCAGGCCGCACAAGAAAGCGCCCAATTAAGGGGGCAATCGTTCAAGGGCTTGGCCTTTGACCGCGTGGCGTTGCGCCTCGCTCACACGCTCTGGCCAAACCTCAGCCAAAGGCAACAGCACAAAGGCGCGTTCAAACCAACGGGGGTGCGGCACGGTCAATTCAGGCGTGTCGAGAGTGGCATCGCCATAAAAAATCACATCCAGATCAAGGGTGCGCGGTGCATTTTTGTAGGGGCGCTCGCGGCCACTTTGCAGCTCTATGGCTTGCAATGCATGCAAGAGCGCCAGTGGACTCAGCAGGGTTTGAACCAAGGCGACGGCGTTGATGAAGTCTGGGCCTTGTGCCTCATACGGCGCACTGCGGTACAACGCAGACACCTTCACCAACTGCGTATCGGGCAACGCCGCCAATTTCTGTAGGGCTTGCCGAATCGTGGTTGCGGCATCGCCCAAATTGGCGCCTAGGGCCACACACGCCATGACGGGTGCTGCTGACATGGCGAAGGCTCCGTTTATTCCGCGGCGGGTGTGCCGCCTGCATCACCCGTGGGTTTGCGACGGCGACGGCGGCGCTTCTTAGCGGGGGATGCTGCGCCCTCTTCGCCTTCAGGCGCCATCTCGCGAAAACGGGGATCGGCATCTTTTTCGTGCGGGGCTGCCGCAGGTTTTTCTGCGCGACGCACCGAATGCACGCGCGGTGCACGTTGTGCCTTTTGCTGTTCTTGGCGTACTTGCTGAAGCAAGTCTTCACGCTCGCTATCGCTGGCGGTGCTGAACTCTTGCCACCAGTCCGACAAAACTTCATCCACTTCGCCCACATCCGCGCGCAAACGCATGAAGTCAAAGCCAGCACGGAAACGCGCTTGGTCCACCAAGGTCCAAGGGCCGCTGCCTGTGCGCTTTTCAAAGCGCGGTTGCATCAACCAAATTTCGCGCATGTCAGCGCCAAGTTTGCCGCGGCCTGACACATCGCCAATGCGTGAATCGAACACTTCATCAATCGCGTCTTGCAAGGCTGGAAACGACGGTTGTTTGGCGCGGCGTTGCGCCCACGTCTCACGAACATCTGACCACAGCACGCAAGCCAGCAAGAAGCTAGGCGCCACAGGCTTGCCCTCGCCTACGCGACGATCGGTGTCGTTGAGTGCGGTCTTCACAAACTCTTCATCCGCCCGCTCGACCACGATGTCGAGCAGTGGGTAAATGCCTTTGGCCAACCCTTGCTGCTTGAGCTGCGCCACGCTGGCCAGCGCATGGCCGGTCTGCAAAAGTTTGAGCATTTCGTCGAACAGGCGGCTCTGCGGCACATCGGCGAGCAGCTTGGCGGCGCGCTTCAAGGGCGCTGCGGTTTTGGCTTCCATCTTAAAACCCAAGGCTGACAACTTGGCAGCAAAACGCACGGCGCGAATCACGCGCACAGGGTCTTCGCGGTAGCGCAAGGCAGGGTCACCAATCATGCGAAGCACTTTTTTCTTCGCATCAGCAATGCCGCCGTGGTAGTCGATCACGTTGCCCGTTTCTGGGTCGTAATACATGGCGTTGATGGTGAAGTCACGGCGTGCTGCATCTTGATCTTGCGGACCCCACACGTTGTCGCGCAATACGCGACCGCTGGCGTCTACCGCGTGTTTCATGCCCGCCAACTCTTGCTTGCTGCTGCGCTCGTTGCCTTTGACTTGCTCGGCTTCGGTGTTGTCTAAGTGCGCACGGAAGGTCGACACCTCAATCACTTCATGTTCACGACCACGGCCGTACACCACGTGCACGATGCGGAAACGTCGGCCAATGATGAAGGCACGACGGAAAGCGGCTTTCACTTGCTCAGGCGTGGCATTGGTCGCCACGTCAAAGTCTTTGGGCTTCAAGCCCAGCAACAAATCGCGTACCGCTCCGCCCACGATGTAGGCTTCAAAGCCACGGTCTTGCAAGGTGCGCACCACATTGAGCGCACGCTCGTCGACCCAGTCGATGTTGATGCCATGCACCTTGGCAGGCACCACTTGGCGTTTGCCCAAACTGGGCATGGTGCTGGCGGGGGCTTTGCCCATCAGCTTGTTGATGAATTGTTTGATCATTGTTTTGGGAAAAGTTCCAAAATCGGCCAGCCCTTTTCTAGGGCCACGGCGCGTAGTGTGTCGTCGGGATTGGTTGCCACGGGGTGGTTGACGCGTTCCAACAGGGGCAAATCATTGCGGGAATCGCTGTAGAACGTGGCGTCTACATCTGCCCAGTCCAAGCCTTCGCGTTGTAGCCATTGTTGCAGACGTTGCACTTTGCCATCGCGCAAAGACGGAACACCCCTGATTTCATTGGTAAACCAACCCTTGGCATCGCGCACCAACTCCACGGCAATCAAATCATCCACGCCGAAAGCTTGGGCAATGGGACGCGTGACAAATTCGTTGGTGGCGGTGACGATGACGATGCGCTCGCCCGCATCTCGGTGCTTTTGCACGAGCGCTCGCGCCTCCACACGAATGGCGGGCTGAATCACTTCTTGCATGAACTGGGCATGGGCCTGCGCCGCCAATTCGGGACCGCGTTGACAAAACGCCTCCGCAGCAAAACGCACGTAGTCGTGAATATCCAAAGTGCCCGCTTGGTAGTGGGCATAGAACTCATCATTTTTCTGCGTGAACGTATCGCGCTCGTGCCACCCCAAACGCACAGTGAATTCACCCCACGATTGGTCAGAGTCGATGGGCAGCAAGGTGTGGTCTAAGTCAAATAAGGCGAGTTTCATCACATGGCTTCCAGCATGGCTTTGATCAACGGAATGGTGATGGCGCGTTGCGTTTGCAAGGCGTAGCCATCGAGTTGATCGAGGAGTTGAATCAGGCTGCTCAGGTCGCGACTGAAGCGGTTGAGCATGAAGTCCATCACCTCATCGCTCAAAAACACACCTCGGTCATCCGCTTGTTGGCGCAGCACAGCGCGGCGCTCCGGCTCACTAAGCACCTGCAATTGAAAAATATGGCCCCAGCCCAAACGGGTGCGCAAGTCTTCGCGCAAGGCCAAGTCGCTGGGCGGCACGCTGCCTGCAGCCAGCACCCAACGCGGCTGGCCATCACTGGGCGTGGTGGCATTGACAAACCAGTTGAAGGCGGCGTGCTGCTGCACAGCGGTGTAGAGATGCACATCGTCCAAGATGACCACGCGCCACGACTCATCAAACGCTGTGGGCTCGGCCACGGTGGCATCCATCCAACCCACGACACAGCCTTGGTCTCGCAAAGCGGCTTGCACCGCGCGCAACAGATGGGTTTTACCGCTGCCGCTCTCGCCCCACACATAAGTTGGCACAGGCGAGCGTTTGTCGTTGCCCACCCAAAGCTGCATGTGCTGCAAGGCGGCTTGGTTGGGCCCTGCGAAAAAGTTTGTCAAGCTCGGGCCGGGGGCCAAACCGATATCGAGTGCGATTTGCTTCATCTGGACTCAAGCACCACGGTACAAAGCGCTGGCTTGGTATTGCGCACGCAAGCGGCGAATGGCCACCAGCAACACCGCGCTGACAGGCAAAGCTACCAATACGCCGACAAAACCAAACAACTGACCAAAGGCCATCAAAGCAAAAATCACATGCAGCGGGTGCAAGCCAATGCGCTCGCCCACCAAGCGGGGCGTCAGCACAAAACCTTCGATCAACTGGCCCACGCCGTACACCACGGCCACCATCAACAGCGCTTGCGCAGGCGCAAACTGCAACACCCCCGCCAACACAGCCAAGACCAAGCCAAGGCCAAAGCCCACATACGGCACAAACACGGCCAAGCCCGTAAACACGCCAATCGGCAACGCCAAATCCAAGCCAAACGCCCACAGCGCCACGCTGTAATAAACAGCCAGTAAAGCCATGACCGACAGCTGACCACGCAGGTATTGGCCCAGCACTTCATCGCACTCAGCCACAAAGCTGTCATATGCAACGCGTGCGGGCATAGGCACCAAGTCCTCCACATGACGCACAAAGCGCTGCCAGTCGACCAGCAAATAGAAAAGCACCACAGGAATCAACACCAAATTGCCAATCACGGCCAAAGCCACGCTGCCGCCGATGCGCAGCGACGTCAACGCTTGCTTAAAACCCTCTTCAAACGACGTATTGAAAGTTTGCATCACAAAGGCTTTGATGCTGGCGCTGTCGAGCATCACAGGGATGCCTTTGGCTTGCAGCCACGGCGCGATCTCAGTTTGTAGGCGCTCCACAAGAACTGGCAGCTGGTCACGCATGCGTGGCAGCTCGTGGGCCAAGATGGGGATCAACAAAGTAAACAAAACCGTCAACAGCAACAAAAAAACCACCTCGACCAGCACCACAGCCACCCAACGGGGCAACCGCCCGCCACACGCCCCCTGCAAACCGCGCACCAAAGGACTGAGCGCGTAGGCCAAAACGGCAGCCACCACAAACGGCATCAGCACAGGACCCAAGAGCCACAAAACAAGCGCGGCCATGGCCGTGAGGCCGGTCCAAGCGAGGGCGTGTTGTTGTGCGGGAGTAAATTGCATACAGCGTGTGAAGGTTGGGCCTTAAAATTCCTGGTTGATTCTATCGGCGCGCATCTTCTTGCAAGCCACAGCCCCTCCTAGACTATGAACAAACCCCTCTCCTACAAAGACGCCGGTGTCGATATTGACGCAGGCGATGCCTTGGTCGAACGCATCAAACCCTTGGCCAAGAAAACCATGCGCGAGGGCGTGTTGGCCGGCATCGGTGGTTTTGGCGCGCTGTTTGAAGTGCCCAAGCGCTACAAAGAACCCGTGCTGGTCAGCGGCACAGACGGCGTGGGCACCAAGCTCAAGCTGGCGTTTGAATGGCAAATGCACGACACCGTAGGCATCGATTTGGTGGCCATGAGTGTGAACGACGTGCTGGTGCAAGGCGCCGAACCCCTCTTTTTCCTCGACTACTTTGCGTGCGGCAAATTGCACATCGACACCGCTGCGGCGGTGGTGGGCGGCATTGCCAAAGGCTGCGAGCTGTCAGGCTGCGCCTTGATCGGCGGCGAAACCGCTGAAATGCCCGGTATGTACCCTGACGGCGAATACGACCTCGCTGGCTTTGCCGTCGGTGCGGTTGAAAAATCCAAAATCTTGACGGGACAAAACGTCAAGCCGGGCGATGTGGTGTTGGGCTTGGCCTCAGCTGGCGTGCACTCCAATGGCTTCTCGTTGGTGCGCAAGGTCATCGACCGTGCAGGCTCACAAGCCCCCGCCACCTTGGACGGCCAACCTTTCAAAGAAGCCATCATGGCCCCGACCCGCTTGTACGTGAAGAGCGTGTTGGCTGCCTTGGCCCAAACGCCCATCAAGGCACTCGCCCACATCACCGGTGGCGGTTTGCTGGAAAACATCCCACGCGTGTTGCCAGAAGGCACGGCCGCTCACCTGAAAAAGGGCAGTTGGCCGCAAACCGAGCTGTTCGCTTGGTTGCAAAACACGGCTGGCATTGACGACATCGAGATGAACCGTACGTTCAACAACGGCATCGGCATGGTGGTCGTGATTGACGCTGCCCACGCAGCCGCTTGTGCCGATGTGCTGCGCGCTCATGGCGAGCAAGTGCACATGATTGGCGTGATTGCCGAGCGCGGCGAAGGCGCTGCGGTGGTGGTGGCTTAACGGTTAAAACCCAGCGCACAGTCAAAAAGCACCTTCGGGTGCTTTTTTATTCTTCGTCTGTCACTTGCGGCAACAGCACCACCAGCCGCTGCTTGACCAGCATCAAACGCTCAGGGTCTTGGTGCGAGGTGTAAACCTCTTCTAAATTGCGCAACATGCGCGCAACAATTTCACGAGGCGTGGCGGCACGCAAATAGTGTTTGAGCAATTCGTCCGACACATGACCGTCGCGCATCAAACCAGACTCGGCATGCAGCGGCGCCAAGCGCTCCATCAAATCTTCTTTGCTCAATGATTCGCCCGTGAACGGGTCAATCACCACCTGCCCTTCGTTAGGGAAAGGCAAGCGCACCTTGACCAAAAAGTGGCCGGGAAAACTAACGCCCTGAGCTTTTAGCCCTACGCCCAACGCCAGCTCTAACCACAAAACCGCCAAACTGATGGAGATGCCGCGACGCGTGCGCAACATCACATGCAAATAACTGTTGTCGGGGTCGTAGTAGTTGTTGAGGTTGCCGCTGAAGCCGAGCTCGTCAAAGAAAAACTTATTTAACAAGCGAAGCTTTTGCAAGGCGCCAGCATCGGCGGGTAGGCGTTGCTTCAAGCGACCACCGAGTTGGTCCACTTGGTCTAGCACCTGTTGAATATCGAACTCAGGGTATTCGTCGTGGCCTAAGCTGGCTGCTGCTTCGAGCAAAGGGAAGTGTTCATCGCTTTGCACCAACGACGCGAAATACGCCAAGGCGGTGGGCACTTCGATTTTGAAATCCATGGCACAGCCTCCTTGTTTATCGACGCAACAATGCGCGCAGTTTCAGACCCGTCACGGTCAGCGTGACGAAGTACAACGCAGCACTGACCACCAGCACACCGGTCATCAAGCCGACGCGCAGCAGGGGCGCAGTGTGCAAGGCCGTCCAGTCCCAATACTGGGCCGCCCAAAACAGCCATGCGCCCAACACGGCACAAGCCACCAGCACTTGCAACACAAAACGCATCCAACCCGCGCTCATCACATACGTGCCTTTTTTGCGCAAGCCCCACAGCAACCAAGCCGCGTTGACCAATGCGCCCAAACCAATCGACAAAGCCAAACCGGCATGGGCCAAATAAGGCACCAAGGCCACGTTGAACAACTGCGTGATCACTAGCACAGCCACCGCAATGCGCACCGGTGTGCGAATGTCTTGGTTGGCGTAGTAGCCGGGCGCCAGTACCTTGATGGCCACCAGCCCAAGCAGGCCCACGCCATAACCCATCAACGCCACCGTGGTCTGCTGCACATCGTGGGCGCTGAAGGCACCGTAGTTGTAAAGCACGGCAACCAAGGCTTTAGAAAAAATCAGCAAGGCCACGGCACATGGCAGCGCCAACACCACCACCAAGCGCAATCCCCAATCCAACATTTCTGAATACTGGCGCGTGTCATTGGCCGCTTTGGCAGCCGAAAGCTGCGGCATCAGCACCACACCCAAAGCCACCCCCAGCATGGCGGTAGGAAACTCCATCAACCGGTCGGCATAGCTGAGCCAGCTCACGCTACCGGGGGTGAGTTGCGATGCAATTTGTGTGTTGATGAGCAAGGAAATCTGCGCCACGCTGACACCCAGCAAGGCCGGCGCCATGAGTTGCAAGATGCGCTTGGGGCCTTCGCCGGACCAAGCCTGACGCACCGCACGCAAGCTCAACCCCACGCGGGGCAGCATGCCTAAACGACGCAAGGCCAAAAGCTGAACGCTCAGTTGTGCCACGCCACCCAACATCACACCGGCAGCCAAGGCATAAATCGGTGGTACACCCAAAGCACCAAACCAAGGGCCACCCCACCAAGCCGCTGCAATCATGGACACGTTCAACAACACCGGCGTGGCCGCAGGCACCGCAAAGCGCTTCCACGTGTTGAGTACGCCAGCCGCCAAAGCCACCAGCGACATGAACGCGATGTACGGAAACATGAAACGCGTCATCGCCACGGCCACGTCAAAGCCTTCGGGCGACTGTCTCAGGCCGCTCGCCATCGCCCACACCAGAAGCGGCGCGCCCGCCACACCCAAAACACTGGTGAACAGCAAGGCCCAAATCAGCAAGGTGGCCACTTGGTTGATCAAGACATGGGTGGCTTCGTCGCCATGCTGCTGGCGGCTCGCGGCTAACACAGGCACAAAGGCTTGGCTGAAGGCACCTTCAGCAAACAGACGGCGGAACAAATTGGGGATGCGAAACGCCACATTGAACGCATCGGTCAGCGCGCTGGCTCCAAACGTGGAGGCAATTAACAGTTCGCGCATCAGGCCAGTGATGCGGGAAACCAGGGTCAAGCCCGAGACGATGGAAGCAGATTTGAAGAGTGACACGGTTTGAGTGTAGCGATTTGCTACAATCGCAGGCTTTGCTGACATCATCCTCAGACACTTAAGGAAACTATCATGGCTTCAGCCAAACCCAAGAAAAAGAACCCACGCCTGGCATCAGGCCGTAAACGCGTCCGTCAGGACATCAAGATCAACGCTGCCAACACCTCGTTGCGCTCGAAGTACCGCACTGCGGTGAAGAACGTCGAGAAAGCGGTCATCGCTGGCGACAAAACCAAAGCTACCGAACTGTTTGCCAAGATGCAAGCCGTTGTGGACACGATTGCTGACAAAGGCATCTTCCACAAAAACAAAGCTGCTCGCGATAAGAGCCGCTTGTCTACCAAGGTGAAAGCCTTGGCACTCGCCGCCTAATTTATTAGGCAACCAGCCCGGGCTGACCCTTCAGCCCGCCGTTTGTAACGGGTGCGCTGTCAGCAAAGAAAAAGCAAAAACCCGCTCTTGAGCGGGTTTTTTGTTTTAAGGGACCGGTGGGTGCTCAGGCAGCAAGCACGCTTCGACCACTTGCAAGTTATTGTCACGGGCGAAGTTCATCACGAAGTTCCAAGCCATGGGCTCTTCGTCGCGCAAGTCGGTGTGGACGATGACACATTTGTTGTTGTCCAGCGTGTTGGGCACACACCAAGGCGAATAGCTCAAATGACTGCCTGGGGTGGCGCCGCCTGGACGGAACTGACTCATCACGCCCGCCAAACGCTCGGCCCAGTCGCTGGGGCGAAACGTACGTCCTTCTTGGGTGAGACCCAGAATAAAAACTTCTTTGGCTGAGTGTGAAATCATCGGGTAGATGCGCTGGGCTGTTGCAAGAGTGACGGGGGATCTCCCACTGCCACTCGGGTGAAAACCATTCTATCTTATATAAGACTTGACGCCTTCCGGCCACGCCTCATTCCTCGCATTTAAACCTGCGTTTTCAGCAAAAAGCGCCTCTAAAATCACGCTTCAACGGCTCAACCTTCGTTGGGTCGTTTTTATTTTTGGAGTTGATATGACCACGCCTGCCGCATCCCCCCATTGCATGAACACCTACGGTCGCCTGCCCGTGGCTTTATCGCATGGCCGAGGTTTGCGCGTGTGGGACACCAACGGCAAAAGCTACCTTGACGCCTTGGCTGGCATTGCCGTCAACACCTTGGGCCACGCTCACCCCAAGCTCACGCCCGCTTTGCAAGATCAAGTGGGCAAGATGATCCACAGCTGCAACTACTACCACATCCCCTTGCAAGAAGCGCTTGCAGCCAAGTTGGTGGAGCTGTCGGGCATGACCAACGCCTTTTTCTGTAACAGCGGTTTGGAAGCCAACGAAGCAGCCATCAAACTGGCGCGCAAGTATGGCCACATGAAGGGCATTGAAGCGCCAGAAATCGTGGTCTATGAAAAATCATTCCACGGTCGTTCGCTGGCCACCCTTGCCGCCACGGGTAACGAAAAAATCAAAGAAGGCTTTGGCCCCATGATGGGCGGCTTCGTCCGCGTGCCTGTGAACAACATCGAGGCGCTGAAAAAAGCCACGGCAGACAACCCCAATGTGGTGGCTGTTTTTATGGAAACCATCCAAGGTGAAGGCGGCGTGACCCCCATGCGCGCTGAGTATCTGCAGCAAGTGCGCAAGCTATGCGACGAGCACGACTGGCTCATGATGATCGACGAAGTGCAATGCGGCATGGGTCGCACCGGCAAATGGTTTGCACATCAATGGGCGGGCATCGTGCCTGACGTCATGCCTCTGGCCAAGGGCCTCGGTTCTGGCGTGCCGATTGGCGCTGTGGTGGCAGGCCCCAAAGCCGCCAACATTTTTCAGCCCGGCAACCACGGCACCACCTTTGGCGGCAACCCGCTGTCTATGCGTGCGGGTGTGGAAACCATCCGCATCATGGAAGAAGACAAACTGCTCGACAACGTGACCAAGATCAGCGAGCACCTGCATGCCGCCTTGCACCGCGAACTCGATGGTGTGAAGGGCGTGAAAGAAATTCGCGGCCAAGGCCTGATGATTGGCATTGACCTTGAGCGCGGATGCGGCGCCTTGATGCAACGCGCACTCGACGCAGGCTTGTTACTCAGCGTGACCGCTGACAGCGTGGTGCGTTTGGTCCCACCGCTCATCATCACCGAAGCTGAGGCCGACGAAATCGTCGCCATCCTCGTGCCACTCATCAAAACATTCTTGGCAGAAGCCCCATGACCCACGCGCTGAAACATTATTTGCAATTCACCGATTTGTCGGTGGACGAATACGCCTACGTGTTCCACCGCGCTGCATTCATCAAAAAGAAATTCAAGGCCTACGAAAAGCACCACACGCTGGCCGACCGCACGCTGGCCATGATTTTCGAAAAAGCCTCCACACGCACGCGCGTGAGCTTTGAGGCAGGCATGTATCAGCTGGGTGGCTCGGTGGTTCACCTCACCACGGGCGACAGCCAACTGGGCCGCTCTGAACCGATTGAAGACAGCGCCAAAGTGATTAGCCGCATGACCGACTTGGTGATGATTCGCACCTACGGCCAAGACAAGATCAACAGCTTTGCCGCTAACTCGCGCGTGCCCGTGATCAATGGTTTGACCAACGAGTTCCATCCCTGCCAAATCATGGCGGACTTGTTCACCTTCATTGAGCACCGTGGCCAAACCAACCACCCGCTTCAATGCCTCAAAGGCAAAGTGGTGGCGTGGGTGGGTGACGGCAACAACATGGCCAACACCTGGCTGCAAGCGGCCGACATGTTGGGCTTCACGGTTCACGTCAGTACGCCCAGCGGCTATGAGGTAGACCCCGCCATCGCGGGATTGACCAACACCGATTGCTATCAAGTTTTCACCGATCCCATGCAAGCTTGCGAAGGCGCAGACTTGGTCACCACCGACGTGTGGACCAGCATGGGCTACGAGGCTGAAAACGAAGCACGCAAAAAAGCATTTGCCGATTGGTGTGTGGACCACGAGATGATGGCAGTGGCCAAACCCAACGCCCTCTTCATGCACTGCCTGCCTGCGCACCGTGGCGAAGAAGTGTCCGCCGACGTGATCGACGGCCCACAAAGCGTGGTGTGGGACGAAGCCGAAAACCGCATGCATGTGCAAAAAGCACTGATGGAGTACCTACTCATCGGTCGTCAGTGATGTCTGCCTGCACCAGCTGCGGCGCTTGCTGCGCCAGCTTTCGGGTCGATTTCAGCGTGGAAGAAATGGACACGCACGGCGGCTCTGTGCCCACGGGCTTGGGCCAAGAACTCACAGCCACCCTGTGCCGCATGCGCGGCACCGACTACTCGCCGCCGCGCTGCGCTGCGCTGAGTGGCAAAGTGGGCGAGAAAGCCACCTGCGGCATCTACGAATGGCGCCCCTCCCCATGTCGGGAATTTGATGAAGGCAGCGATGCTTGCGAACGTGCCCGTATGCGCCATGGGTTAGCTCGACTCAACTGACATAAAAAAACCCCGCGTTGTTACTAACGCAGGGTTTTGAATTGCTAAACACTCAGCTGGCGAGGCCAGCTAGATGGTTAGAACTTGTATGACACGCCGAAGCTAGCAACAGTAGAGCCTGTTTTCATGCTTGCAGAGTTCATATCTTTTGAGTTGTAAGCAATACGACCCGCTTCGACATTGGCGAACCAGTTGCCAGTGATTTGCGTACGGATACCAACGCCATAGCCAATACCGTGACCTTCTTGTGTTCCGCCACCTCCGTCCAATCCATACTTAGCCGATTCGAGCGACAACTTAGCGAATGCGAGAGTCTTGTCGTTCAACAACATGCCTGGGGCAACAAATAACGAGTAGTGATTACTTTCTTCCAGTGTCACAGATGCACCACCACCAGATGCTTTGGCAACTTGAGTTTTATTTAAATCAAACTTAGCGCCAATCAAAGTAACAGATTTATCGCTGAGAGCAAAACCATAATCACCAGATATGGTGCCAATGATGTTCTGAGAACCCAGACCTGAGAAGTTAGCACCGCCACCGCTTACTTCGAGAGTCGTAGATTTGAAGTCAATGCCAGCGCCAACAGATGGGCCGGTGAAGTTGGAAACTTGCGCAAAAGCAGAACCAGCACAAATGGCCGAGACAAAGCCCAAAGCGACGATTTTTTTCATTTGAAATTCCTTGTAAAGAGCAAAAAATCTTGCTCAGGAATTTTAAATTTAATCAACTATTAAGTTTTACTTTATGTAAAAAAATTAGTGCTTTAAATTTTTAAATTGGGCCATATAACCAAGGTAAATCCATTAAGGACGCGCCCATCAAACGCAAGCCAATGTCTCGCCCTAGCCGCATAGGCCCAGCGGCATGAAAAATTTTCCCGTTGCGCACCGCCCTCGCCTGCACACGCGCGTTGCGTTGCCAACGGGCTAGGGCAAACAATTGCAACCGCTTGGGCGCATTTTCTGGCGTGGCCCCCAACAACTGCGCAGCCAACGCATCCGCATCTTCTATCGCCATACCCGCGCCTTGCGCCAAGTACGGCAGCATGGGGTGTGCTGCATCACCAAGCAAGGCGACGCGGCCTTGCACATGCTCGTGTGCGCCTTGCATTACCCCCCTGCCACACAAGGGCCACAAGCGCCAATCGCGGCAAGCAGACATCAAATCGGTCAGCTGCGTACACGCCCCACGCAAGGCATGGCGCAACTCAGCCAGCGTTTGCGCCTCTGACTTCTTCGCATTCCAAGTTTGCAAGGCCTGCAAGTCATTCGCTGGCCCCTCGCGCAAGCGCCCTTCGGCCAAACACACCACATTCAGGTAGTCGCCGCCGCGCACGGGGTAGCTCACCACATGGGCTTGTGGGCCCATCCACACTTGGACGTTTTGCGACCTCCAAATTGCTGGCAAATCAGCTTGTGCCACCAAGGCTCGGTACGCGATATGCCCCGTGAATACAGGCGGACCATCCCCTAGCAGCTGTTGGCGCAAAGGGCTCCACACGCCATCGGCCGCCACGGCTAGGTCGCCCGTGTGGGACTGTCGTTGGCCTTGCTGCACCACGTCAAACGCCGCCGCATCCCTCGACTGACGTACGCTTTGTACGCACGCATCGGCATGTACCGCAACACCTTGCTCGGACGCTGCTTGAAGTAACAATTCATGCAAATCCGCGCGATGCACCGTGACGTAGGGCGCGCCGTATTTGGCCGTCGCATCTTTGAGCGGCAAGGTGGCCAGCACCTCGCCCGAGGGCAGGCTGCGGGCATGCAAGTGGGAAGGAAAAGCGGCCACGTGCTGCAACGCATCGCTCAAACCCCAGGCTTGCAAAATGCGCGTCACATTGGGGCCCAGTTGCACACCCGCACCGACTTCAGAGAACTCAGCCGAACGCTCAAACACGCTGGCGTGCCAACCTGCTCGCACAGCAGCCAACCCAGCAGCCATGCCCGCAATACCCCCGCCTGCAATCAACAACGATTTCGTCATGTGCAGATTGTGCATGGCCCGATTTCGCTTTCACCGATGGGTAATCGCTATGATGATTAGCTAGTCAAAAATACCTCATGGAGACACTCACTTGAAACGCCGCACCCTCATTCAAGCCACCGCCAGCTTTTTGCCGTTGCTTGCACAAGCCCAAGACAAATACCCCAACCCCAGCAAAACGATCATGTGGATTTGCCCTTACGCGGCAGGTGGCAACGCGGACAGCCGTTCGCGCCAAGTCGCCAAAGCCATGGGCACCATTCTTGGCCAGCCCATCATCATCGACAACAAAGCCGGCGCAGGCGGCAACATTGGCACCGAAGCCATTGCACGCGGCAAGCCCGATGGCTACACCTTAGGCATGGGCAACTTCGCCCCCTTGGCCGTGAACCAAGCCTTGTTCAAGAAACTCAATTTCGACCCACTGCACGATCTGACCCCCATCTGCCTGATTGAACGGGGCCCGCTCATCTTGATGGTGCGCAACGACTCGCCCTACAAGAGTGTGAAAGATCTTGTCGCGGCTGCAAAAGCAGCGCCAGGCACGCTCAGCTACGGCTCTGGCGGCATTGGTGGCTCACACCACCTGAGCGGCGCTTTGTTTGAACACGCGGCAGGCATTGACATGATTCATGCCCCGTACAAAAGTGGTTCAGCCGCAGCCACTGATTTGATGGGTGGCCAAGTTCAAATGATGTTTGAGCAGATGTACGCAGCCATGCCTTCCATCCAAGCGGGTCGCATGCGCGCATTGGCCATCACCAGTAAAAAGCGCTCGCCCCTGCAACCTAACATCCCCACCATGGCCGAGCAAGGTTTCCCCGAAGTGGAAGTGCTCAACTGGCAAGGCTTGATTGGTCCCAAAGGCATGTCCCCCGAGTTGGTCAAGCAGCTCAACACCGTGTGCAACCAAGCGCTACAAACCGCAGAGGTGAAAGACAAGATCTTGAGTCAAGGCAACGAAGTGGGCGGCGGCACACCTGAGCAATTTGCAGCGCTCATCAAGGCAGAAGCGCCGCGGTGGGCCAAGGTGGTGAGGGATGCGAAAATCGATCCTGAATGATTTTCTTAGCTGCCCTGCCAGCAGCACACATTGATGACCACACTCAAAGCCCCCGAACTTTTACTGCCTGCAGGTTCGCTCGACAAAATGCGCGCCGCGTATGACTTTGGCGCAGACGCCGTTTACGCCGGCCAACCCCGCTACAGCTTGCGCGCACGTAACAACGAATTTCGCCTAGAGCAAATCGGCATCGGCATTGCTGAAGCCCATGCGCGCGGCAAGAAGTTCTTTGTGACCAGCAACTTGCTGCCGCACAACGACAAGGTGCGTACATATTTGCGCGACATCGAGCCCATCATTGCGATGAAACCCGATGCCCTCATCATGGCCGACCCCGGCTTGATCGCGATGGTGCGCGAGAAGTGGCCCGAGGTGTCCATTCACCTCTCCGTGCAAGCCAACACGGTCAACTGGGCGGCTGTGAAGTTTTGGCAAAAAGTGGGCGTGACCCGCATCATCTTGTCGCGTGAACTCAGCTTTGACGAGATTGAAAAAATTCGCCAAGAGTGCCCTGACATGGAGCTTGAAGTATTTGTGCACGGTGCCTTGTGCATTGCGTATTCGGGCCGCTGCTTGTTGTCTGGCTACTTCAACCGCCGCGACCCCAACCAAGGCACTTGCACCAACGCTTGCCGCTGGAGCTATGGCACACAAGCCAGCGCGACAGACCCCAACACGGGCGAAGCCATGGCCATTCCGATGGAAGGCGACTTTGACTTCGCCAAATCTCAACAAGAAGCCGAGTCCAGCTTTTCATCCTGTGGTGATGGCCAACGCCACCCCGCCGCTGACAACATTTACTTGCTCGAAGAAAAAGGTCGCCCCGGCCAGCTCATGCCCATCATGGAAGACGAGCACGGCACCTACATCATGAACAGCACGCAAGTCTTTGCTGTTCATGATGTAGGTGCCGTGCCCATCATGGAAGACGAGCACGGCACCTACATCATGAACAGCAAAGACTTGCGTGCGGTCGAATACGTGGAGCGCCTCACCAAAATTGGTGTGGACTCGCTCAAGATCGAAGGCCGTACCAAATCGCTTTACTACGTGAGCCGCACCGCACAGGTGTACCGCCGCGCGATCGACGATGCTGTCGCCCACCGCCCGTTCAACCCCGAACTCATCACAGAACTCGAAGGCTTGGCCAACCGTGGCTACACCGCTGGCCTGATGGACCGCCGCCCTGCCAACGACTATCAAAATTACGAAACCGGCCACTCCATCGCACACCGCAGCCAATTTGTGGGCGAGGTGCGCAGCGTGGCGAACGGCTGGGCAGAGATTGAAACCAAAAACAAATTTTCAGTCGGCGACACCCTCGAAATCATTCACCCCAGCGGCAACCGCAAGGTCAAACTGGCGCAAATGAAAGACAAAAACGGCGCTGCCATCGACGTGGCCGCTGGCAGTCCCACGCATGTATGGATTCCTGTTGAGGGCCCCGTTGAAGGCGGGTTGTTGGCGCGGATGTTTTAAGGCATCAGTCCTCCAAAACAAAACCCCGCAAGGCTCACGCTTTGCGGGGTTTTGCTTTGTCACCCAACACCGAAGTGTTGGGTGAAGACTCAGACGGCTTACGCTGTCACGCCTTTGGCGTTTTCAATGTACTCGTCGATTTGGTTGAAGTTCAAGTACTTGTAGATGGCTTCGCCGTCTTTGTTCACCACGCCCATGGCTTCATGGTATTCGGCCACGGTGGGGAACTTGCCCATCTTCGAGGTGATGGCAGCCAACTCGGCAGACGCCAAGTACACGTTGGTGTTCTTGCCCAAACGGTTGGGGAAGTTACGTGTGGAGGTAGACACCACCGTCGCGCCTTCGCGCACCTGCGCTTGGTTGCCCATGCACAACGAGCAGCCAGGCATTTCAGTACGCGCACCAGCTGTGCCGAATGCAGCGTAGTGACCTTCTTTGATCAACTCGCTCTCGTCCATCTTCGTGGGAGGGGCCACCCACAACTTGACGGGCAGGTCGCGTTGACCGCCGAGCAACTTAGCGGCGGCGCGGAAGTGACCAATGTTGGTCATGCAAGAACCGATGAAAGCTTCGTCAATCTTGGTGCCAGCAACTTCAGACAAGAACTTAGCGTCATCGGGGTCGTTCGGGCAACACACGATCGGCTCTTTGATGTCATTCATATCGATCTCAATGACGTGGGCGTATTCAGCATCTTTGTCGGCTTCGAGCAATTCGGGAGCAGCCAACCAGGCTTCGACTTTTTCGATGCGGCGAGCCAAAGTACGTGCATCGGCGTAACCGTCGGCGATCATGTTCTTCATCAGAACCACGTTCGACTTCAGGTACTCAGCGACGGGTTCTTTGTTGAGCTTGATCGAGCAACCAGCGGCAGAGCGCTCGGCAGACGCGTCAGACAATTCAAACGCTTGTTCAACCTTGAGGTTGGGCAAGCCTTCGATTTCCAAGATACGACCCGAGAATTCGTTGATCTTGCCGGCCTTAGCCACAGTCAACAAACCTTTCTTGATCGCGTACAAAGGGATCGCGTGCACCAAGTCGCGCAATGTCACGCCGGGTTGCATTTCGCCTTTGAAGCGAACCAAGATGGACTCGGGCATGTCCAAAGGCATCACGCCTGTGGCAGCACCAAACGCCACCAAGCCAGAACCGGCGGGGAAAGAAATACCGATTGGGAAACGGGTGTGTGAGTCGCCACCAGTACCGACGGTGTCGGGCAACAACAAACGGTTCAACCAAGAGTGAATCACACCGTCGCCTGGACGCAAAGCTACGCCGCCACGGTTGCTGATGAACGCGGGCAATTCGCGATGTGTCTTGACGTCCACAGACTTGGGATAAGCCGCCGTGTGGCAAAACGATTGCATGACCATGTCAGCCGAGAAGCCCAAGCAAGCCAAGTCTTTCAACTCGTCGCGTGTCATGGGGCCTGTGGTGTCTTGTGAACCCACGGTGGTCATTTTGGGTTCGCAGTAAGTGCCGGGACGAACGCCTTGGCCTTCTGGCAAACCAACCGCACGACCGACCATCTTTTGTGCGAGCGTGAAGCCAGCTTTGGTGGCGATGGGCGCAGTGGGCAAGCGGAATAAGGTTGAAGCTGGGAGACCCAAGAATTCACGGGCCTTGGCTGTCAAGCTGCGGCCGATGATCAAGTTGATACGGCCACCGGCGCGCACTTCGTCAAACAACACATCGCTCTTGAGTTTGAACTCAGTCACCAGCTCTTGACCATGGGTGCCGTTCTTCACGATCTTGCCTTCGTAGGGAAGGATGTCGATGACGTCGCCCATTTCGAGCTTGGTCACGTCCACTTCGATAGGCAATGCGCCTGAGTCTTCTTGCGTGTTGAAGAAAATGGGGGCGATCTTGCCGCCCAAGGTCACACCACCAAAACGCTTGTTAGGCACGAATGGGATGTCTTGGCCGGTGGCCCAAATCACGCTGTTGGTGGCCGACTTACGGCTGGAACCTGTACCGACCACGTCACCGACGTAGGCCACCAAATGGCCCTTTTTCTTCAAGTCTTCGATGAATTGCATTGGGCCGCGCTTGCCGTCTTCTTCGGGCTTAAACGCTGCGCCTTCGCGCGTGTTCTTCAACATCGCCAAGTAGTGCAACGGGATGTCTGGGCGGCTCCATGCGTCAGGCGCTGGCGACAAGTCGTCGGTGTTGGTCTCGCCCGGCACTTTGAACACGGTGACCGTGATCTTCTTCTCGACTTCAGGACGTGTGGTGAACCACTCGCCATCCGCCCAGCTTTGCATGACTTCTTTGGCTTTGGCATTGCCAGCCTTGGCTTTGTCGGCAACGTCGTTGAAGAAGTCAAACATCAACAAAGTTTTCTTCAAGGCTTCAGCGGACACGGCGGCCACTTCAGCGTCGTCGAGCAACTCGATCAAGGGGTGAACGTTGTAGCCACCGACCATGGTGCCCAACAGCTCAGTGGCTTTTGACTTAGAGATCAAACCCACTTTGACTTCGCCGTGAGCCACCGCAGCCAAGAAAGATGCTTTCACTTTTGCGGCATCGTCCACGCCGGGTGGCACGCGATGGGTCAACAGATCCATCAAGTAAGCGTCTTCGCCTGCAGGTGGGTTCTTGATCAGTTCGATCAATTCAGCTGTTTGCTTGGCATCTAATGGCAGTGGTGGGATACCCAGCGCTGCGCGCTCGGCTACGTGGTCACGGTAGGCTTTCAACATGGTTTTCTCCGGTCTATCAAATCAAAAA
>CANCCJ010000018.1 GCA_947374535.1 Comamonadaceae bacterium
ACCCAAATCGAAGCCGGCGCACAAGCCGTGATGATTTTTGACAGCTGGGGCGGCGTGCTGGCCGACGGCATGTTCCAACAGTTCAGCATGGCCTATACCAAGCGCGTGGTGGCGCAGCTCAAGCGCTCGCACGATGGCGCAGTGATTCCGCGCTTGGTGTTCACCAAGGGCGGTGGCTTGTGGTTGCCCGAAATGGCCGGCCTCGACTGCGAGGTGCTGGGTGTGGACTGGACGGTCAACCTCGCCAAGGCCCGTGCGCAAGTCGGCGGTGCTGTGGGCGGCCCGGGCAAAGCGCTGCAAGGCAATCTGGACCCGAACGCCTTGTTTGCCCCTGCCGACGCACTGGCCGCTGAAGCCCGCCGCGTGTTGGATGCGTTTGGTAAACCCCACACCGACACAACCACCACCGGCCCCACCCAAATCTTCAACTTGGGCCACGGCATCAGCCAGTTCACCCCGCCTGAGAGCGTGGGCGTGTTGGTCGAGGCAGTGCACAGCCATTCGCGTGCGATGCGCCAAGCTTGATCATCTGCGATGGATGAATTCGACCGCCATGACAACATGGCTCCCGCCCGCAAGTTGTGCACTGACTGCGGCCTGTCGCGCACTGATGACCCCAAGCGCTGCGGTCAAGCCTGCCAATTCATCCAACCCGACTACCCTGGACTGGAGCTGCGCGTGCATGGACGGGCTCGCCAACAAGTAACACCCGAACACAAGGTACAGCCTGATGAGCTGTTTTTTGGTCCCTACCAACACATTTTGAGTGCCCGCTTGGATCCCCCCACTGAAGGCGCGCAGTGGACGGGCATCACCACCCGACTGGCCGAAACTTTGCTGGAGCAAGGCTTGGTCGATGCGGTGATCGCCATGGCCGCCGATCCACATGACCGCTGGCGACCCCGCCCCATGCTGGTGACACGTGCGCAAGACATGCAACAGTGCAGAGGCATGCGCATGGGCTATGCCCCCCTGCTCAGCCTGGTTGAGCCCGCGTTAGCACAAGGCCACAAACGCTTGGCTGTCATTGGCATTCCTTGCCAAGTTTATGCCTTGCGTGCCATTCAGCCGCAACTCGAACGTGAACAAGGTTTGCAAAAACTCTACGTCATCGGCACCCCCTGCTCAGACAACACCACCACCGAGAACTTTCACCGCTTTCTGGGTTTAATTTCGGATCGGCCGCAAGACATCTCTTATGTTGAATTTCGTGCCGACTACAAGGTCGAGGTACGCACCGACCAAGGCGAGAAACGCCTGATTCCTTTTTTAAACTTACCTTTGTCCACCCTGCCCCCCGACTTTTTTCCGCTCACCTGCCGCACCTGCGTCGACTACACCAATGCCTTGTCAGATATCACCGTGGGCTACATGGGCGGGCATGGCCAGCAATGGTTGTTGGTACGCAACGCACGCGGACAGATCATGATGGATGGACTCAAAGACACCCTGATCACCAGCACCCCCATCAGCAAAGGACAGCGCGAAAGGGCCGTCCGCGGCTTCATGGCCAATACAGAACGAGCCGCTGGGGGCCTGCCGCTGCGCCGCATGCCCGCGTGGATCAAGCCGCTGGTCAACTGGCTGATGCCTCGGGTAGGACCACGGGGTTTGGAATTTGCCCGTGCACGCGTGGAAATGAAAGCCATTGAGTCCATCTTGCACTTGCGCCGTGAGGCACCCGCCCGTCTGAAGAACATGCTGCCCAATCATGTCTGGAAATTGGCGGCACGCTATGGGCTGACTCCACAAGCCAACAACGTGGATGACAAAAAACTGTAAATTTAACTTGACACTTTGATGCAACCTTTAGATGATGATCTGAGATCAGTTTCCTGGAACGCCCTATGGCATTGACCTTTCCTTTTGCGGCCATTGTTGGTCAAGACGAAATGACCCTTGCAATCCAAGTGGTGGCTGTGGACCCCTCGATTGGAGGCGTTCTGGTGATGGGGGACCGCGGTACCGGCAAATCCACCGCCGTGCGGGCGTTAGCCGATTTGTTGCCGCCGATTCAAGTGGTCAAAGGCTGCCCTTACCGCTGTGACCCAGCCCAACCGGCCCAAGCCTGTGCGGTGTGCCAAAGCCAAAGTGGCAAATCCAAACTAGGCGTCGAACGCCAACCCGTATCTGTGGTGGACTTGCCGCTCGGCGCAACAGAAGACCGCGTCGTTGGTGCGCTTGACCTTGAAAAAGCATTGTCGCAAGGCATCAAACAATTTGCACCCGGGCTACTGGCGCAAGCGCACCGTGGTTTTTTGTACATCGACGAAGTCAACTTGCTGGACGACCACTTGGTGGACTTGCTCATCGACGTGGCCGCCTCAGGCGAAAACTTGGTTGAACGTGAAGGCCTGAGCATTCGACACCCTGCGCGGTTTGTTTTAGTGGGCAGCGGCAACCCCGAAGAGGGCGATCTGCGCCCTCAATTGCTCGACCGTTTTGGACTGTCAGTGCATGTGCGAACGCCTCAAGACTTGGCGCTGCGCGTAGAGATCATCAAGCGCCGTGACCGCTTTGAGAAAGATCCCGCTAATTTCAAAACGCTGTGGCACAAAGACAACCTAAAGCTGCAAAAACGTATCCTCAAAGCACGCGACAAATTAGCGCAAGTAACCGTCAGCGACGATATGCTGATGCTGTGCGCCCGCCTATGCCAGAAACTCGGCACCGATGGCCTAAGGGCCGAACTCACCTTGCTGCGCGCCACCCGTGCTTTTGCTGCGCTTGAAGGTCATTTGTCGGTCCAAGCCAAACATCTGCAAACCATGGCCCCATTAGCACTGCGCCACCGACTTCGCCGCAACCCCCTAGATGACACAGATGCCAGCACTCGCGTGCAACGCAGCCTGCAAGAAGTGTTGGACGCCTGAGTCTGCGGGCTTGTCATGGAGCGCAACCAAATTCCCGCCGATACCCCTCTGAATGCTTGGCACGATGCGCTAACGAGCTTGCAACTCTTGCAACTCGATCCGTCCGGCTTGGGAGGGGTGTGTCTGCGCGCTTCGCACGGCCCCGTGCGCGAACACTGGCTGAGTGCGCTGGCCAGCCTAGGTCTGACTCTAGTCAAAATACCAGGCTCTGCAGATGCCGAACGCCTGCTGGGTGGTATTGACTTGGCCTACACGCTGCAAACAGGTCAATTGCGCATGCAAGCGGGTTTGTTGCAGCAAGCCGATCAAGGTTTGGTCTGCCTGCCAATGGCCGAGCGACTGCCCCCTGCCTTGTTGGCGCCACTGGTGCAAGCCCTTGACTCTGGTCTGGTGCCCGCTGCGCACCACCACACACCTGCCAGCGCCACGCGGTTTGGGGTCGTCGCCTTGGACGAGTCCATGCCCGATGAACCCGGCGTGGGTGCTGCGCTGCAAGAGCGGTTGGCACTTTGGCTGGACCTGCACTTGGTATCGCCAACTGACATCGCACTTGACCTCAGTGCGGCTTCGGCCAAAGGTCAAGTTCACGACGCGGACGACCTGCAAATCCAACTCAGCCCACAAACGTTGATACAGGCCCGTGAAAGACTGCAACGCATCGAAGCCAGTGGTGCGCAACTGCAGGCTCTGTGCGCCAGCGCCATGGCATTGGGCATTGGATCCTTGCGTGCACCCAGCTTGGCTTTGCGCGTGGCCTGTGGTCATGCCGCCTTGAACGGGCGCAGCGTGCTGGACGACGAGGACCTGGGCTTTGCCGCCCGCTGTGTGCTCGCGCCACGCGCCACCCAGTGGCCAGCCGAGCCATCTGCTGATCCAACAGCCCAAAGCACGCCAGAGGATGACACGCAAGCACAAGCACCACCCGAACGCCAAGACCAAGAATACCCAAACGATACGCCCGACGACGCAGAAACAGACAACGCCAACGCGGACCAAGACCCTGCCTCGCTGCCCGAACCCAGCGCCGAAGACCTGCAAGAGATGATGGTCGCCGCCGCTCTCGCAAGCTTGCCGCCACACATGCTGGACGCACTGGCCACCCAAGGCGGCACGCGACAAAGCAACACCTCGGGACGCAGCGGTCAAACCCGTGCAGGCTCGCAGCGCGGCCGCCCACTTCCTCCGCGCCCAGGTCGTCCCGGCGGTCAGGCGCGCCTACATGTGTTGGCCACCTTGCGCGCCGCCGCCCCCAAACAACGTCTGCGACAGACGTACAGCACTGGCCGTGTGGCCATTCGAGCCGAAGACTTCCACATTGAGCGCTACCAACAGCGGTCCTCGAGTTGCCTGATCTTGGCGCTCGACGCATCGGGTTCAGCCGCGCTGCAGCGGTTGGCAGAAGCCAAGGGTGCAGTCGAATTGCTGCTGCAACAGTCGTATGCACGGCGCGACAGCGTGTGCATCGTGGCGTTTCGGGGCGCTCAGGCGCAGTTGTTACTACCCATGACGCGATCGCTGGTGCGCGCCAAACGCGCCATGACTGGCCTACCCGGCGGCGGCGGCACACCGCTGGCGCTAGCTCTCAAAATGGCACACGAACAAGCAGCGCAGCTGCAACGCCAAGGCGTCACACCGATTCTGGTGGTGCTCAGCGATGGCCGTGCCAACGTGACCCTGCAAGGCCTGGGCGGCCGCGCCCAAGCGCAAACCGATGCGCAAAGCTGGGGCCAGCAGTGGCGCGCCACCGGCCACCGTGCTTTGTGGATAGACACCTCGGTTCAGCCCGACGCACAAGCGCAGCAACTCGCTACCAGCATGGGCGCGAGCTACTTGCCCATGCCTCAGTTGCAGTCCCAGCGCATGGCGCAGGCCATTGAGCGGGTGCGCAGCCCCGGTGCATGAAACACCTGACTCACCGACACAGCGCCTGAGCACCCGCCATGTTTGAAAGCTTCTACCCCGGCATGTCTTGGGCCGACCACCGCAGTCAGTGGCCGCACGCGCAGCACAGCCGCTTTGTGCAGGCGGGCGGCATCCAATGGCATGTGCAGCAACTGGGCCAAGGCCCCTGCATGCTGCTCTTGCACGGCACGGGCTCGGGCAGCTTCAGCTGGCGTGAGCTATTGCCCACACTGGCCCAAAACTTCACCGTGGTCGCGCCCGATCTGCCCGGCCACGCCTTCACCAGCCGAGGTCCCGAGGGCGCTCTCTCGCTGCACGGTATGAGCGAGGGCCTATGCGCCTTGTTGCTCAAACTAAACCTGAGCCCGCGGGTCTTGGTAGGCCATTCGGCTGGCGCCGCCATCGCTGCCCACATGGTGCGACACCACCTCACGATGACACCCAACGTCAGCCTCATAGGACTCAACCCAGCTTGGCTGCCTCTCACGGGAGGCGCTTCTTGGTTGTTTGGCCCAGCGGCCAAACTGGCTGAACTCAACCCCTTGTCAGCTTGGGCCGCGGCCAAAATGGCCAAACAGCCTGGGGTCGTGCGCCGATCGCTAGAACGCACAGGTTCGACGTTGGATGCACAAGGGCTGGACTTGTACACACGAGTGCTCAGTCACTCAGGTCATATCCACGGCGTTTTGTCGATGATGGCCGCTTGGCGGCTTGACCCTTTGGCGTCACAGCTGCGCGATATTCGCAACCCTGTGTTTATGGCGGTCGGCACCCATGACCGGACAATTTCTCCGACCCTGGCCCATGAGGCATGCCTGCGCATGCCGCAGGCCCAGCTTGTGATGCAAGAGGGACTGGGGCATTTGGCTCACGAGCAAGACCCTCAAAGCATCGTGCAGCAGATCTTGCAATGGTGCACCGCGACAAGCGCGACGCTCTAGCAAACTGAATGGCCTATGCGAATCTCATGACTATCGGACCAAGCGTTTCAAGGCTTTCACCGCATCCTGCGCATCCGTGAAGATGGCATCGGCACCCAAATCTTGCGTGCGGATCTCTTGGAATAAGAAAATCGGTCCGCCCAGCACGATCCTCACTTTGGGGTTGCCCGAGCGTTCTCGCAAGTGCTGAATCAACGAGGGCAGCGTTGCGAGCTGTGCTTCTAGCGCCACAGAAATACCCAGCACATCAAACCACTCATTTGCCACGGCGCGTTCCAGCTCTGACTCGGTCGATGAAATTTCCAACACCACCTCCGCACCGGCTTTTCGAAAAAAGTCTGCAACGATCGTCAAACCCAAAAAGTGCTGCGAGCCTGGGGCGCAGGCCAGCATAACCCGCTCAAACTCACCCTCTGCGCGTTGGCCAGCTGGCGACTCGTAACCCAGCCGATAAATCATCTGGTGCATGATGGCCAAACCGCAGGTCACTTGGGTGAAATCGCACAAATCTTGCTCCCACCAAAGGCCCATTTGCCGAGCCGCTGGCGTGACGAGTTCTAAGAACACACGATCTGCGGGTAACCCTCGCTCCATCAGGGAATCAATGATACGGTTGGCCTCTAGGGAGTCGCCTTTCAAACAACATTGCGTGAACACTTCGAATTCTGGCTGCTCAGTCTCTGACTCAGTCAACGAAGACAGGTGAGACTTGACAGAGAAAAATTGTTGGACGTTGAGCAGACGCGGAATGATCTGCTTTTCAATCACCGTCAAGATGGATTCTTTGCAATCCTCCTCCAGCGTGCGCTTGGACGTGAAACCGCTTGAGTGCCCACTCATGCCGTTGAACTGAGACATATGAGATCCTTGCAGCACTTGCGCGTCACCTCAGAGAAGGTGAAAACCGGGGCGTTAGTCCGCCAGCAAAATAGCAATCCGATTCGCAGCTGCAACCTAGTTTGTAAATTTACAGCTTGTCTAGGACAACATCGGAAACCCTAAAAGGGTTAACGCTCAGAAGAGCCTAGCACTTTTTAGATTTAGGAATTCAGGCAAAAGGCCCATTGAGCAAGACAGTCTCAAGGTTCAACACGGCCGCGATAGACACCCACACCAAGTAGGGCATCAGCAGCCCACTGGCCCCGCGCGATAAACGCCACAGCCCGACGATCAAGGCCACAATGGAGAGCCACAAAAATACCACCTCGACCAAGGCCCAATCCGGTCGCTGGAGCTTGAAATAGAGTGCGCTCCAGACGATGTTGCACAGCGCATTGACGCCAAACAACACCGCCACACGCAAGCGCAGAGCTCGCGTGCCAGCGGCTCGCCAAGCCAACCAAGCGCTGATGGCACAGAGGGTGAAGATGGTCGTCCAGATCACACCAAAAGCCACGTCAGGTGGTTTCCAGTCAGGCTGGCGCAGCGCAAAATACCAAGGCCCCAACTCCGTCAGCGCACCGCCAATACCGGCTGTGGCGTAACTCAACACCAACGTCAACGCCAGCCGCAAGTCGGGACGAGCCATCACGTTCGGGCCAATCCGAGCAAGTGGGCCATGTCCTTGAGGAAGATGCGCACATGGGCCATCGGATCTTTGCGGGCCAGCTCTTTGTTCATGTACGACTCAAAGGTCAAGCGCTGCACATCGCGGTCTTCACAGATCTTGACGAACTTCTCTCGACGACGATCGCTTTGGTACCAAAAATATTGCATCACGCCCAGGATCCAGAACACCTTGCCGTGCTGTTTCATGAAGCTCTTGCGGCCTTGCTTGAGGCAAGCGCTGTTGCCCGTTTTCAGCGCTTGGTGCGCGGCTTGAGCCACACGCCGCGCACAATCCATGGCGTAGTAAATGCCCTCGCCCGACGAGGGGGCGACCACGCCTGCGGCATCACCCACCACCACCACATCGCGACCGTTGTCCCATTGCGGTAATGGCTTGAGCGGTATCGGCGCGCCTTCGCGACGCAAGGTGGGTGCTTGGGTCAAGCCTGCAATCTCACGCAAGCGCGAGGTGGCACTGCGCAAGGAATAGCCCTTGTCAGCACTGCCCATGCCCACGCTCATGGTCTTGCCGTGTGGAAAGACCCAACCGTAAAAATCGGGCGAGACCTCGCCTTGGTAATACACATCACAGCGCGCCGCATCGTAGCCAGGTTGCCCGACGGGGGACTCGATGATCTCGTGATAAGCAAACACATATTTGGTTTTGTGCGCATTGGGGATGGCCTGACGGGCAACTTCAGAGCGCGCCCCATCGGCACCGATCACCATGCGTGTGCTGACTTTGACGGGCCGTGCGTGCTCAACGGCCGCGTGCTCTTTGGACGTGACAGGGGTGTAGTGCACCCACAGCTGACCGCTGCCATCGTGTTCAATCTTGTCAAAAATAGCTTGGCAACGCTGGGCGCCCGATTGGGCCGCGCGGTCACGCAAGAACTCATCAAACGTGTCGCGGTCCACCATGCCAACAAAACCGTTGTCGATGGGAATGTCCACCTTATTGTCGGCAGGTGAAATCATCCGCGCACAACGCACCTTAGCCACCAAAAGATGGTCAGGAATCTCAAAGTCTTTGATCAGGCGAGGCGGAATTGCGCCGCCACACGGTTTGGTGCGGCCCTGTCGGTCCAACAACAAAACGCGCCAGCCTTGGCGCACCAAGTCGTGTGCAGCGGTCGCGCCAGATGGGCCACCGCCCACCACCACAAAATCGTAGCTAGATGGGTTCATGAATGAGATCCGCCTTTCAGCAAAAAAACTGAATCAAAGGGCAAGTTGTCGCGTTGCTTGCTGTTGCGGTTCAAGCGCATCGCCAACACCGCTGAGATGGCAAACATCAGAGCTTGCATGCCAAACACGGCCGCATACGCTGTGCGCTGTTCACCCAACACCGCATGGGCCACATCACTCGCTGCCGTGCCCAACAAACCACCCAAACCAAAAGCTGCTGCTTGTGCAGCACCCCATACACCCATGCGCGTGCCTTCGCGGCCGGCTCCACCCTCACCGGCCAAACGCATCATGGTGGCAATGGCCGCAATCGAGAATGCGCCATTGGCCACCCCCAAAAACACCACATTGGCCTGAAGCGGCCAAATCGCAGCCAACGCAGCGCTGCACAAACCCACGGTGGCCAACGCAGACACCAAGCACCCACCCACCATCCATGCCTGGACCGAGCCCAAGCGCCCAGCGGCCCAACGCGAGCCAGCGAAGGCCACGGCCAGCATGCCCATCAGCACACCCATGTGGTGCCAGCCCGAGAGCTGCGTGGTCTGACCTGGCGAGAAGCCATGGACCGCGCCAGCAAACGGCTCCAAGATCAAATCTTGGGCGCTGTAAGCGAGCATGGAGGTAAAAACAAACACCGTGAAGGTTCGGGCCGCAGGCTCAGACAACACATCTTGCAAGGCGGATTTGAAATTTTGTTGCTTCGCATGCGCTTGAACGCCATCGATTGGCACAGCGTTCTCGGGCGAAGTGTGGCCCTCTAGCCCCCACAAACAAACCGCTGTGATCACAACCGTCAAAGTGCTCAATCCCGCAGAAACTTGCAGCAAGACGCTTGGGCTGTAGGGGTCAATCAGTTTGCCCACCACACCTGCTGTGACGGCAAAGCCCAAAATCATCATCATCCACACCGTGGTGGCGGCTGGCGCACGTCGCGCCTCGGGCACCTGCTTGGCCATCAATGCCAACAGCGATGTGCCACAAGCGCTCACCCCCAAGCCAATCAAACTGAACGACAACATCGCCAACAAGGCCCCATAAGCAGGCTCGGTCGCCATCCACACCGTAGCAGCCGCAGCCATCACGCCACCGACGCCCAGCACCCCCATGCCACCCATCATCCAAGGTGTGCAGCGGCGACCTGTGTCGGCACCAAAGCCCATGCGTGGGCGCACCATTTGCACCGCGTAATGCCATGCCACCAAAAAGCCAGGTAACAACGCAGGCAGTGCCAGCTCCACCACCATGATGCGGTTGAGCGTGGACGTGGTCACCACCACCACAGCGCCTAAACAGGCCTGAATCAGACCTAGCCGCACGATTTGAAACCAGCCAAAAAATGGTGTCTTCATTTCAGCTCCAAAAGTTGCTGCAAGGGTTGCTGTAAGAGTTGCAGTTGGCGCAGCCCCCAAGCACTGACCATCATCCCGCTGACAAACAGGGGCACGCCAAAAGCGCTGACGTGCAAGGCACGCTCAATCGGTTGGCGCAAAAACTTGATCATCAAGGGCCACTGCGCAACCGCCAACGCCAGCACCGCAGCAGCGTGCCAAGGCAGTTGCCAAAACATCAACAGCAACGCCACCGCAGCTTGCGCCAACAGCATGAGCGCACAGGCCACCACCGCCGCGCCACGCGCACCCAATTGCACAGGCAATGAAGCCACGCCCATGCGACGGTCACCGTCGATGGCCTTGAAATCATTGAGTGTCATGATGCCGTGTGCGCCCAAGCTGTAGATCAGCGCCAAGGCCACCGAATGCGGTCCTGGCCAAGCTCCCCCCAGCATGACGGCAGCGCCCGTGAGCCAAGCCAAACCTTCGTAGCTCAACGCGCAAGCGGCATTGCCCCACCAACCATTGTTTTTCAGACGCACAGGCGGGGCGCTGTAGCCCCAAGACAACGCAATCGCCAGCCCGCAGGCTGCAAAACCCCAAGGTCCCATGAGCGTGGCCCACAGCAAAGACAGCGCGGTCCAGCCCACCGCAATGCCCAGACCCCAACGCCCAGGCATTCGCCCTGAAGGGATGGGGCGGTGCGGCTCGTTGATCGCATCCACATGGCGGTCAAACCAATCGTTGACGGCTTGGCTACTGGCGCACACCAATGGGCCAGTGAGCACCAAACCCAATAGCAACAAAACCCAGTTTTCCCCGATGTCCTGGCCCGAAGCCACCACGCCACAGGCAAACGCCCACATCGGTGGGAACCACGTGATTGGTTTTAAAAGCTCTGCCACCGTGGCCAACGCAGGGCGCTTGGGAAGAGGCGTCAGAGCAAGGGAGGGAGAGTCCATGAACGCATTGTGATGCGATCTTTCAAAATGTCAACAAGGATTGACACTTACCGTCAACAAAACCTAACACTTAGCCCAAGGTTTCGACGTCGGCTTCAGCCACCATGTTGAAACGGCGGAGTTTGACGTACAAACTTTGTCGCGACAAGCCCAGCATTTCAGCTGCCGAGGCGCGGTTGTTGTGGGTCAATTCGAGGGCCGCTTCGATGCACATGCGCTCAATGGTGTCCACCGTTTCACCCACGATGTCCTTGATCGGACGACGCCCGACAAGCTGAGACAGCTCGGCAAAGGGATGGACATGGTTTTGCGTCACGCTTGAACTGACTTGCATCCGTCGGTCCAAGTCGCGGACAAAAAACACATACATGGGCTCGGGTCGTGCCAAGTAAATAGCCGAGACCTCCACAGGCAAGGTCATGCCAGACAAGGTGCGTACCTCGGTGGCGAAATTGCGCACAGGCTGTTGCTGTCGCAAACTGGTGTGCAGCACGCCCCAATCCACCGTACCGCGCAACAACCAACGCTCCAAACTTTGACCGAGCACTTGGGAAGTGGCGGTCAAGCCCAGCAAAGCCATGCCTTCTTCATTGACGCTTTTGATCACGCCAGACGTGTCGGTCAACAGCCAGCCGTCGGGAAAGTGGGCCATGGCCTCACTCAGCACCGAAGAGGCGTTTGGATCACGCGAGGGCTCACCCACCGTGTCGCGTGAGACCAAGCGCACCAAAAATTGCGCGCCACCCTCTTGCCGAAACACGGTGGCTGACACGGTCCATTCGGACGGAAGTCCCGAGATCCGAGCTGCACACATCTCAACGCGCCCCGTGGCCAACGCCATACGAAGCAAGGATTGCACTTCTACTTGGCTCTCAATCTCAAAACACTCACGCACCTCACGGCCGACCAGGCGCTTACCCGCATCTTTGAGCAAGGATTGCGCGCCCAAATTGGCCTCCAACACCTTTTGGCTGATGGCATCGACCATTAAGACCGCATCAGATGAGGTGTCAAACAAAACACGGTAACGGGCCTCGATGTGACGCAGCCTTAAATAGTCTCGCTCCATGGACTGCTGAGTCTCCACCAAGCGGCGCTGCAACTCGGCAAGGCTTTCCAAATCTCTGCCCACCGCCAACAATTGCCCGCCATTCAAAGGCAACAGCACATACTGCAAAGCAACCTCATTGCCCATCGCATTGATGTGGTTCACATGCCTCCATCGCATGACATCGGGCGAGCCCTGAGACTGCAACATCTCTTGAATTTTGGTGCGACTCTCGCTGGTCACGGTGTCTATCCAACGCCGCCCGATCCAAGCTTGACAACCCAAAGTTGCCAATTTGTCACGCGCGGTGGAAACATCCAGAATTACGCCTTGTGCGTCCATCACCAAAGTGACATCCGACACCACTCCCAGCAATTTGGAAAAGGTTAAGGGGTCCAATTCAGGAAGCTTCATATTGTAAACCAAGTGTGATGGTGCATAGAGGAGTTGACACTGAAATTCGTCAGAGAAGTATAAGCCTTATTGCGCTTGTCATAACGAAAAAGCATGCATACCTGAGCCAACATTCGTTCAAAAGGAAGATACTGCACAGCCACCCAAAGCCAGCTGAGAGACACGTTCCTTCACCCATTGCACCGCCACTGGCGCGTCCTGCGCCACAACTTCGGCAGGGATACTTGACAGCAGCAAGGGGTCACGCATCGCGATTGGCCCACCTAGAAACACGCACATGTTCGGATTGTTCGAGCCGTCTTTGAGTTGGCGCAGCAAAGCACTCAAAGTTTGCAAATGGCGATCGGTGCTGATCGACACACCCACCGCATCAAACCAATCCGATTGGCAGACATGCTTGAACTCCGCAACATCTTGTGGCACGCACAAAGTCACGGTCCAACCCGCCTGCTTGAAAAATTCGCTGAGCATAAACAAGCCCATGCTGTGCTGCGCACCAGGCTCTGTGAGTAACAGCAAACTCCAGCCATTTCGATCCTGAGGCGTCTCCTGCAAAAATTCGGCACTGAACTCATGCAAGAGTTGTTGCAAGTGGCTAGAGACGATGGTGGTCATGGCGAAATCCAGCTTGTCCGCACACCACCACTCGCCAATCAAACGAGCACAAGGTGCGATGCCTTGGACGTAAATATCAGCCAACGATTGACCTTGTTTTTGCCAACCAAACACCACCTGACGCGCAGCATCAAGTCCTTGCAAACACGCCTGCGCCAAGATTTGCACCTGTGCTGTATCGAGTGCAGATTTGCCGTAGAAGGTGGTCCCCCCTACCAAGCGCGGCCCCGCCGACACATGACGACGCAGAGGCTGCAGCAAAGGGGCTAGCCGCCGAAGCGCCTGCGGCAGGGAGTTGTGATCATCTAAATTGAATTGCGCCATAGCACGCACCCATCATCAGAGTAAGACTACAACGGCCGCCTGAATGAATCCAAGGCTTGCCGCAAGAGTTGCATGGCGCAGCGCCAATGGGGGCACTGAACAACACATATGTAGTGTGCTGACATTCTTGTGAACAGTCTTGAGTGTAAACCCTATTGATAAAAATAAATGTAAATACAAGTTGACACACTGTATTTCGAAGCTTACATTCCCATCAAACACCACCACTTAGATCAGGTCCACATGCCCGAATCAGCTTCACAGGTTTTGTACACCCCCGCGCAACGCGCCCGGCGTGACGCGACCATCTGGACGCTGGTGCAAGGTGTCTTGGCTCCCGTGCAGTTTTTGATCTTCGGAATCAGTTTGTACTTGGTGGTCAACAGCCTGCAAACCGGCGAACACACCGACTGGGCCTTGGCTTCGGTGGTCCTCAAGACCGTGGTGCTCTACGCCATCATGGTCACGGGGGCCATCTGGGAAAAAGTCGTCTTCGGCCAGTACCTGTTTGCCCCTGCCTTTTATTGGGAAGACGCGGTCAGCATGGGCGTGATGACTCTGCACACCGCCTATGTCTGGGTCTGGTGGCAAGGGGCATGGAGCGCTACCGACCAACTGCTGCTGGCCCTTGCCGCTTATGGCAGCTACGCCATCAACGCGGCGCAATACATCCGCAAGCTGCGCATGGCGCGGCTGCAAAAAGCCACCGTCTTTGAAACCTCTTCTTTGCCCGCATCGGGTGCACAGGCCAGCACATGAGCACCATCATCCCGATCCGCGCAGAGACCGCCGGTTGCACCGACGTTGTGCCCTTGGTTGAACGCGGCCAGCGCGAAGTATTTTGTGGCCTCACCGGCATCATCTGGCTGCACCGCAAAATCCAAGACGCCTTCTTTCTGGTGGTGGGCTCACGCACCTGCGCTCACCTGATTCAGTCGGCAGCCGGTGTGATGATTTTTGCTGAGCCCCGCTTTGGCACCGCCATCATCGACGAACGCGATCTGGCAGGCCTGGCCGATGTGCACGAAGAACTCGACCGCGTGGTGGGACAGCTGCTGGCGCGCCGCCCCGATATCCGCTTGTTGTTCTTGGTGGGTTCTTGCCCCTCTGAAGTCATCAAGCTCGATTTGTCGCGCGCAGCCGAACGCCAAAACCAAATCCACCACCCCAGGGTGCGCGTGCTCAACTACTCGGGCAGCGGCATCGAAACCACCTTCACCCAAGGCGAAGACGCTTGTTTGGCAGCCATGGTCCCCGGCCTGCCCGCCAGTGCACCCGACGCCACCCACAACACTGCCCCCGCCCTGATGGTGGTGGGCACCTTGGCCGATGTGGTCGAAGACCAGATGCGCAGCTTGTTTGATCGCATGGGTCTGCAAGTCAACTTTTTTCCGCCGCGCAACAGCCAAGCCATGCCCGTGGTCGGGCCGGGCACCCGCTATTTGTTGGCCCAACCCTTTTTGGCCGACACGGCCCGCGCCCTGCAAGCGCGCGGCGCACAACACTTGGCGGCGCCCTTTCCGTTGGGCGTGGAAGGCACGACCGCTTGGCTGCAAGCCGCCGCCACCGAGTTTGGCGTCGCCCCTGACGTGTTTGAACAAGCCACCGCCGCACCACGCCAGCGCGCCGAAAAAGCCCTGGCCGTGCAGCGCCAAATGCTGCAAGACCAGCGCATCTTTTTCTTCCCCGACTCGCAGCTCGAAATCCCACTGGCCCGCTTTGTGAACCGTGAACTCGGCATGGACTTGGTGGAAGTGGGCACGCCTTATTTGCACCGCCAGCACATGGCCGCCGAATTGGCGCTCTTGCCCATAGGCACCCGCATCAGCGAAGGCCAAGACGTGGACCTGCAACTCGACCGCTGCATCGCCGATGCCCCCGATTTGGTGGTGTGTGGACTGGGCTTGGCCAATCCACTGGAGGCCCAAGGCATCACCACCAAGTGGGCCATTGAGTTGGTCTTTACCCCCATTCAGGGTTACGAACAAGCGGCCGATCTGGCCGGTCTGTTCAGCCGCCCTCTCAAGCGCCGCCTCAAGCTGGCTGCATAAAGCGCAGGAACACACCATGCAACTGACGCTCTGGACTTACGAAGGACCGCCCCATGTGGGCGCGATGCGCGTGGCCACAGCCATGACCGATGTGCATTACGTGTTGCACGCCCCGCAAGGCGACACCTACGCCGACTTGCTGTTCACCATGATCGAGCGCCTGCCACGCCGCCCGCCCGTCACTTACACCACCTTCCAAGCGCGTGACCTGGGTGGCGACACGGCCGAGTTGTTCAAAGACGCGGCCCGCCAGGCCATGGACCGCTTCCAGCCCGCCGCCATGCTAGTGGGCTCGTCCTGCACCGCCGAGCTGATCCAGGACGACCCCGGTGGCTTGGCCCAGGCCCTGCAACTGCCCATTCCCGTCGTGGCGCTGGAGTTGCCCTCGTACCAGCGCAAGGAAAACTGGGGCGCCAGCGAGACCTTCTACCAACTGTGCCGCCACCTGGTGCACAAGCCCGCCAGCGATAAACCTGTCAAGGCACGCCCAACCTGCAACCTCCTCGGCCCCAGCGCCCTGGGCTTTCGCCACCGCGACGACGTCAAAGAGATCACCCAACTGCTGAACCAATTGGGTGTGGACGTGGCCGTGGTCGCTCCCCTGAGTGCCAGCGTGGATGATCTGCACAAACTGGCCGACGCCGACTTCAACGTAGTGCTCTACCCCGAAATCGGTCTAGCTGCAGCGCAATGGTTACAGCGCCAGTTTGATCAGCCCTACACCAAGACCGTGCCGCTGGGCAGCCACGCCACGCGCGACTTCATCGCCGAAGTCTGCGCCCTGACCGGCCTGTCCCTGCCTGCGAAAGACCCCGCCAACGCACACGCCCACTGGTACGCGAAGTCGGTCGACTCGACCTACCTGACAGGTAAGCGGGTCTACATTTTTGGCGATGCCACGCATGTGGTGGCCGCCGCACGCATCGCTAACCAAGAGATGGGTTTTGAGGTCGTGGGTTTGGGAAGCTACAGCCGCGAATTTGCGCGCGAAGTGCGCGATTGCGCCAAGCGCTACGGTGTCGAAGCCCTGATCACCGACGACTACCTCGAAGTCGAAGAACAGATCAACGCACTGCAACCCGAGCTGATTTTGGGCACGCAAATGGAGCGCCACATCGCCAAGCGCCACGGCATTCCATGCGCCGTGATTTCTGCCCCGGTACATGTGCAGGACTTCCCGGCACGCTACGCGCCACAAATGGGTTTTGAAGGCGCCAACGTGCTGTTCGATACCTGGGTGCACCCGCTGATGATGGGCCTGGAAGAACACTTGATTGGCATGTTCCGCGAAGACTTCGAGTTCCACGCCGGGGCAGCACCCTCTCATTTGGGCAGCACGCGGCCTGCGGCCGAACTGGCTCCAGAACCTGCCTCAACACAAATTTCGATGACTATTTCTGCGCCTCTTTCAGTAGCTGTGCCGCCGCCTATCGCTTCTCCCACTGTGGCCGCTTCAAACCAAGCCAGCTGGAGTGTGGAAGCCGAAAAAGAACTTGGAAAGATCCCGTTCTTTGTGCGCGGCAAAGCCCGCCGCAACACCGAACGATTTGCCCTCGATCAGGGCGTGGCGACCATTACCGTGGAGACGCTCTACGATGCCAAAGCCCACTTCAGCCGCTAAGCAGGCCACCTCCAGCGCACCGCGCATGAGCGTGGTGCTGCTGACCATGGACAGCCACTTGGCCAGCGCGGCCGAGCGCGCGGCCGAACGCTTGGCCCGCGATCTGCCGGGTCTGCACCTGCAAACCCACAGCGCCTCGAGCTGGCGCGACAGCGAGACCGCCTTGGCCAACTGCCTGGCCGCCGTGGCGCAAGCCGATATCGTCATCGTCACCATGCTCTTCATGGAAGACCATTTCCTGCCGGTGCTCGACGCCTTGCAAGCCCGCCGCGCGCATTGCGACGCCATGGTCTGCATCATGTCCGCTCCGCAGGTCACGCAGCTCACGCGCATGGGTAAATTGGTCATGGGCCGTGAGTCGACTGGCCTGATGGCCTTGCTGAAAAAACTGCGCCCCACAGCCAAAAACAAAGACACAGGTTCTGAGACCGGAGCGCCCTCTAGCGCCGGGGCCAAGCAAATGTCGATGCTGCGCCGCTTGCCGAAACTGCTGCGTTTCATTCCCGGCACAGCCCAAGACCTGCGCCTGTTCTTCCTGACCATGCGCTACTGGCTGGCCGGCTCAGAACACAACATCGAACACCTGGTCAAAACCCTGGTCCACCGCTACGCCCAAGGCCCCCGCGAACCCCTGCGCACCTTGGCCCAACCTGAAGACCCAATCGAATATCCCGAGGTGGGCCTGTACCACCCGCAAATGAAAAACCGCATCAGCGAACAGCTGAGCGACCTGCCGGGCCACGGCCGCAAAGATCAGCCCGCCGTAGGCCTGCTGCTCTTGCGCTCGTATTTGCTGGCAGGCAACACCGCACACTACGACGCGGTCATCACCTCGCTGCAAGCACGCGGCCTGCGCGTCATTCCTGCCTTTGCCAGCGGCCTCGATGCTCGCCCGGCGATGGACCGTTTCTTCAAAAATGGTGGCGAATCCAAGATCCAGTCGCTGATCTCGCTCACCGGCTTCTCCTTGGTCGGTGGCCCGGCTTACAACGATGCAAGTGCCGCCGAAGTGGCCCTCAGCGAACTCGATGTGCCCTACATCGCCGCGCACCCGCTCGAGTTCCAGTCGATCGAACAATGGGGCGGCTCCACACGCGGTCTGCTGCCGGTGGAAAACACCATCATGGTGGCCATCCCCGAACTGGATGGTTCCATCTTGCCCATGGTCTACGGCGGCCGCCCTGGTCCTGCTGGTCAAACCTGCACCGGCTGCGACAAGCACTGCACCTTCCCCACCGGCCCGCGCAGCCAGGACATGTTCACCTGCACCGAGCGCACCGAGATGCTCACCGCGCGAGTTGAGCGACTGGTGCGCCTGCGCGAGAAGCCGCGTGCCGAACGCAAGCTGGCCATCGTGCTGTTCAACTTCCCGCCCAATGCGGGCAGTGTGGGCACCGCCGCGTATTTGTCGGTGTTCCAGTCGCTGTTCAACACCTTGAAGCGCTTGTCACTCGAAGGCTACAAGGTCAGTCTGCCGGACAGCGTGGACGACTTGCGCAACCGCCTGCTGCAAGGTAATGCCAGCCAGTACGGCACGCAGGCCAATGTGCTGCACGTCATCGACAACGGCCACCATGTGCAAAACGAACGCTGGTTGAACGAAATCGAAGCGCAGTGGGGCCCTGCCCCCGGCAAGCACCTGACCAACGGCCAATCGCTGTTCATTTTGGGTGCGGCTTTTGGCCAGGTGGTGGTCACGGTGCAGCCGGGCTTTGGCTACGAAGGCGACCCGATGCGCCTGCTATTTGAAACCGGCTGCGCCCCCACCCATGCTTTCAGCGCGTTCTACCGCTATCTGCGCGACGACTACGCCGCCGATGCGGTGCTGCACTTTGGCACGCACGGCGCGCTCGAATTCATGCCGGGCAAACAAACCGGTCTGTCGGCCCAGTGCTGGCCCGACCGCCTGATCGGCGCATTGCCCAACATTTACCTCTACGCCGCCAACAACCCGTCTGAAGGGGCCTTGGCCAAACGCCGGGGTGCGGCCACCTTGGTCAGCTACCTCACCCCCTCGCTCACGCATTCAGGCCTGTACAAAGAGTTGGTCAGCCTGCAGCAGTCCATCGAGCGCTGGCAGCAGATGGGCCCAGACCAAGCGCAAGACCGAGCCAGCCTGACCGAACTAATCCACGAGCAAGCACAGAGCATCGACTTGAAAGTGCCTGCGTCCCTAGATAGCGCGGTTGGTGCCGATCATGCTGGCTGGATCGAGCCACTGCAAAACCAATTGCTGGAACTCGAATATGCGCTGATTCCCGAAGGCCTACACGTCATGGGCCAAGCCCCCACGCGTGAGCAGCGCTTGGGCACGCTCAAGGTCATGGCCGACGCCATGGGTTTAAACGCCGCCCAAAACGTAGCACTCATGGAAGCACTGGTGGACGGCGCCAGCGAGACCGAACTGAACGCCACTTTGAACGCCGCCTTCAATGCCGCAGCCAATAAGGGCAGCCCAGACAGCCACGATACAACCCAAGCAAAAGCCCAAGCCGAAACACTTCGCCAACTGGTGCGCACCAACCGCCTGCTGGGTGAAGACCACGAAATGCAAGGCCTGATGCGTGCCCTCGATGGCCGCTATTTGCAGCCTGCCCCCGGCGGCGACCTGATCCGCAACGCCGATGTGTTGCCCACGGGACGCAACCTGCACGGCCTCGACCCCTTCCGCATGCCATCGGCTTTTGCGGTACGCGACGGCCAACGCCAAGCTGAAAAACTCTTGGCCCGTTACCAACAAGACCACCAAGCCCTGCCTGAAACCGTGGCCATGGTCCTGTGGGGCACCGACAACCTCAAGACCGAAGGCGGTCCGATGGCCCAAGCCTTGGCCCTGATGGGTGCAGCCCCGCGCTTTGACAGCTACGGACGTCTGGCTGGCGCGCAACTGATTCCTTTGACCGAGCTGGGCCGTCCGCGCGTCGACGTGGTCATCACCTTGTCGGGCATCTTCCGCGACCTGCTGCCCATGCAAATTCGTTTGCTGGCCGAAGCCTCCTTCATGGCCGCCAGCGCCGACGAGCCAGCCGAGCAAAACTTCATCCGCAAACACGCCTTGGCCTTTTTGGCTGAGCACGAAGGCAGCACATTGGAATGCGCCTCGCTGCGGGTATTTGGTAACACCGAAGGCGCGTATGGCGCAAATGTGAACCACCTCATTGACAGCAGCTGCTGGGAAAACGAAAACGAACTGGGCGATGCCTTCACCCAACGCAAAGGTTTTGCCTACGGGCGTGAAGGCCGCCCGGTGCGTAACACCACCGTACTGCAAAGCGCCCTGGCCAGCGTGTCGCTGACCTACCAAAACCTCGACTCGGTCGAGTTGGGCGTGACCAGCATCGACACCTACTTCGACACCTTGGGTGGCATCAGTCGCGCCGTGCTGCAAGCCAAACATCAGCGCGATGGCAATGCCGCTGAAGCGCCACCCGTGTTCATTGGTGACCAGACCCAAGGCGATGGTGTGGTGCGCAGCCTGACCGAACAAGTGGCCCTAGAAACCCGCAGCCGCATGCTCAACCCCAAGTGGCACGAAAGCATGCTGCAACATGGCTACGAAGGCGTGCGCCAGATCGAAGCGCACCTGACCAACACGATGGGCTGGTCTGCCACTACTGGCCAAGTTCAGCCCTGGGTCTACCAACAACTGGCCCAAACCTTTGTGTTGGACCCCGCCATGCGCGAGCGCATGGCCCAGCTCAACCCCACCGCATCGGCCAAAGTGGCCAACCGCCTGCTGGAGGCCACCCGCCGCCAGTACTGGCAACCCGACGCCGAGACCATGTCAGCCCTGCTGCGTGCCGGTGAAGAACTTGAAGACCGCCTTGAAGGCATACAAGAAGGACTCCCAGCATGATCGAAACCACCAACATTCCGGTGAACAGCATCCAGAGGGTCCGCGGGGCCGATGGCGAGGGCAGCGTGCAGTTCCAAATGGACCCCACCGTCAAGATCGGCACCGCCAAGGTGTTTGCGGTCTACGGCAAGGGCGGCATCGGCAAAAGCACCACCTCGTCGAACCTCTCGGTGGCCTTCAGCAAACTGGGCAAGCGCGTGCTGCAAATCGGCTGCGACCCCAAGCACGACTCGACCTTCACATTGACCAAAAAACTCATGCCCACCGTGATCGACGCACTCGAGACGGTGGACTTTCATGCCGAAGAGTTGCGCCTTGATGACTTTGTGTTCAAAGGCTACAACGGTGTGATGTGCGTGGAAGCCGGTGGCCCACCCGCAGGCACGGGTTGCGGCGGTTATGTGGTCGGTCAGACCGTCAAGTTGCTCAAGGAACACCACCTACTCGAAGACACCGACGTGGTGATTTTTGATGTGCTGGGCGACGTGGTGTGTGGTGGTTTTGCAGCGCCTCTGCAACACGCCGATCGCGCCCTCATCGTGACCGCCAACGACTTCGACTCGATCTTCGCGATGAACCGCATCGTGCAAGCCATTGGGGCCAAGGCCAAAAACTACAACGTGCGTTTGGGTGGCGTGATCGCCAACCGCAGCGACGCGACCGACCAGATCGACAAGTACAACGCAGTCACCGGCCTGAAAACCATGGCGCACTTTCCCATGCTCGACGAGATCCGCAAGAGCCGTTTGCAAAAGTGCACCTTGTTCGAGCTGGAGCCGACGCCTGCCGTCAAGGCCGTACAGGACGAGTACATGCGCTTGGCTGCCGCCCTGTGGCTAGGAGCCGACCCGCTGCCCTCCATCCCAATGAAAGACCGCGACATTTTTGACCTGCTGGGTTTCGACTGATCTGCACGCCAACACTCAGACCGAAAGAACGTCATGAACACCACCGCCTACGAACAACGCCGCAGCCAAATCGAGCATTACTTTGACCGCACTGCGGCCGATGCTTGGGCCCGCCTGACCTCGAACGAACCGGTGGGCCGCATTCGTGCCACCGTTCGCGCTGGGCGCGACACCATGCGCGAGACGCTGCTGTCTTGGCTGCCGCAAGACCTACGCGGCCTGCGTGTGTTGGACGCCGGTTGCGGCACTGGCGCACTGGCCCTGCAAGCGGCACTGCGCGGAGCCCACGTGGTGGCCATCGACCTCTCACCCACCTTGGTCAAACTCGCTGGCGAACGCATGGCGGCCGAGCACCCCACACTGCCCGGCTCGGTGGAGTTTTTATCGGGCGACATGCTGAGCCCGGATCTCGGTCACTTCGACCATGTGGTCTGCATGGACTCACTGATTCACTACGACAGCGACCAGATCGCCCACGCGCTGGCCGGTCTTGCGCAACGCACACGCGGCTCCATGGCCTTCACCTTTGCACCGCGCACGCCGCTGTTGGCGTTGATGCACAGCGCGGGACGTTTGTTTCCGCGCAGCGACCGCTCGCCGTCTTTGTCACCTGTCGCGCACGCCGATTTGCTGCAACGCATGCAAGGCCACTCAGATTTACAGGGCTGGCAAGGCGCGCGCATGCAGCGCGTGGCCAGCGGTTTTTACACCTCACAAGCTTGGGAGTGGACCCGCTCATGACACTGCGCATCCCGGTCCCCCGCTGGTTCACCGCACACATGGCGACATTGGGCACACGCTTCATGCCGTTTGCCGATGCGGCCTCGTCCGAGTTACCGATGGCGCGCCTCTTGCGCCTGTCGCTGTTTCAAGTGGTGATCGGCATGGTCACGGCGCTGCTAGTGGGTACGCTAAATCGGGTCATGATCGTAGAGCTGCAGGTGCCCGCTTGGTGGGTCGCTTTAGCCGTCGCCATACCCATGGTGTTTGCGCCGCTGCGCACCCTCATTGGTTATCGCAGCGACACCCACCCCTCGGCGCTAGGCCTGCGCCGCATTCCCTATTTGTGGACCGGCACCTTGTTGCTGTTTGGCGGCTTGTCCATCATGCCTTTTGCCTTGCTGCTGCTGTCCGAATCCGACCACGTCAACCTGTGGGTCGGCCAGATCGGCGCCTGCTTGGCCTTTGTGCTGGTAGGCGCGGGCATTCAGGTCACGCAAACCGCCGGCATGGCCTTGGCGCACGACCTGGCCAGTGACGACAAACGCCCTCGCGTGGTGGCACTGCTCTACAGCATGTTGCTGGTCGGCATGATTGCCAGCAGCGCCGTATTTGGGCTCGTGTTGCATGACTTCAGCCCGCAAAAACTCATCCAAGTGGTGCAAGGCTGCGCGGTCATGGTGGCGGTGATGAACTTGGTTTCGCTCTGGAAACAAGAGGCTCGCCATGCCAAGCGTGGACAGCGCGAGGCCGGTGGCTTTTCCAGCAGCTGGCGTGAGCTGATGGCACAGCCGCAAATGCGCCGCTTTTTGTGGACGCTGGCCCTGGGCACCTTCGCCTTCAACATGCAAGACATCGTGCTCGAACCCTATGCGGCCGAAATTTTGAAGCTCGACGTGGGCATGACCAGCGCCCTGACGGCGCTCAGCGCAGGCGGAGCCTTGTTGGCATTTCTCTTGTCGGCGCGCTGGCTCGGAGGCGGCTTGCATGCCTGCCGCTTGGCAAGCTTAGGCATTCTTTTGGGCTTGCCCGCTTTTGCCATGGTGATTTTTTCGGGTCCGTTGGCGTCGGCTTGGATGTTCCGCATCGGCGTCACACTGATCGGCTTCAGCGGCGGTCTGTTTTCGGTGGGCATGCTGGTCACCGCGATGGGCATGGCGCAAGACGGAAGCCCGCTCGGTCATTTGGCCGGTTTGGTCATGGGCACTTGGGGCGCGGTGCAAGCCACCAGTGCAGGTGCGGCCATGGCGTTTGGTGGGGCAGTGCGTGACGGGGTCTCGGTGCTGGCCATGTCTGGCGCGTTGGGCGAGGTGCTGGTCACCCCCATCACCGCCTACAGCTTCGTCTACCACTTTGAAATGTATTTGTTGTTTGTCGTGCTGGTGGCACTGGGCCCCATGTTGCGCGCCAGCCGTTTGGCCGCACGCGATCAAGCCCAAAACCCCGGTCAACCCGTCACCCCTTTTGGCCTGGCACAACTGCCGGGCTGATGCAACGATTTTTTGAAGGAGACAGCCATGGAAACAGGCGCAATCACACAGTACATCGATGTGGCCCAAATCGTTTTGTACATGTTTTGGGCATTCTTTGCGGGGCTGATTTATTACCTCTTACGCGAAAACCACCGCGAGGGCTACCCCATGGATTCAGGCCGCGACAACGGCCCCAAGATCGAAGGCTGGCCACCGGTGCCCGAGCCCAAGGTGTTCAAAACGCAAGATGGCCATACCTACCTCTCGCCTGATCTGGCCCGTCCTGACGGCGAGTACAGCGCCCAGCCCATGCACGGTTGGAACGGTGCACCGCTGGAGCCTCTGGGTGACCCATTGCTGGCTGGCGTCGGCCCCGGGGCTTGGGCCATGCGCGCCAACATCCCGGATGCAGACCCACACGGCCATCCCAAAATCGTACCCCTGCGCGTCGCCACGGACCACTCGGTCGCCAAACAAGACGTGGACCCGCGCGGTCTCCCAGTCTGGGGCGCCGACGGGGTGGTGGCTGGCACCGTGGTGGAGCTGTGGGTCGACCGCATGGAGATGCTGTTTCGCTACGCCGAAGTGCAGTTGGTGAACTCGGACAAACGTGTCTTGTTGCCAATGACGTTCGCACGCATCAAAAAAGACGGCTCGCATGTGCAAGCGATTTTGGGACACCAGTTTGCCAACGTGCCGCAAACCCAATCCAAAGACCAGATCACCTTGCTCGAAGAAGAAAAAATCACCGCCTATTACGGCGCGGGTACCTTGTACGCCACGCCTGAGCGTCAGGAGCCCATACTGTGAAAGCCACCCACGAGCACGAGTGGGAAGCCGCACCTGGCTTGCCCAGCGCACTGCCACCCGGCGAACGCGTGATCTGGCAAGGCCGTCCGAGTTGGCGTCATTTGGCAGTGCATGCGTTTCATGTGCGCAAAATCACTGTGTACTTTGCATTGATGCTGGCGCTGCAGGCGCTCAACCTGACCGCCCCAGACAGCGGCACTGGCTGGAAAGCCATGGCTGATGTTGAATGGAAACCTCTGCTGGTCGCCGCCAGTCTGTATGCCTTTGCCCTGGGTTTGCTGCTGGGCACCGCATGGCTGTCCGCCAGCAGCACCCTCTACACCTTGACCAACAAACGGGTGGTCATGCGCATTGGCATCGTGCTGACACTGACCTTCAACCTGCCGTACAAGCGCATTGCTGGTGCCTCCATCAAGCCCTATGCCCAAGGGCTGGGCGACATCGCCCTGGCACTTCATCCTGAAGATCGCATTGGCTGGGCTCACCTGTGGCCTCACCAGCGCGCTTGGTACATCAACCAACCCCAGCCCACCTTACGTTGCATCCCCGCGGCAGATCAGGTGAGTCAACAGCTATTGGCGTTGTGGCGTGAAGAACATGCAGGTCAAAGCCTGTCCTTGGGCGATCGGTCTGCCGGTGACGCCACATCAGCACATCCACAACCAGGCATCTTGGTATGAGTAGCCTAAGCAACACCCACTGGTCACAAAAAAACCAAGGACTGAGCCGTCCCATGGCCTGGATCGGGGTGGTGTTACTGGCCGTGTTGGTCGCCGTGGGATTGGCGAGATGGTCTGGGCTAGACCCACGCACGCCCGACGCTGGCGTGCAGTGGCAGCGAGCGCTGCAATTTCAAGATTTGCCCGATGGCGACATCACTGTGCTCGACGCCAACAACCAACAGGCTGTGGCTCGATTTTCTGGCGAGCAAGGCTTTTTACGCAGCACCCTACGCGCACTTGCGCGTGAGCGGCACCGCGAAAAAATAGGTGCCAATGCCCCCTTTTTGCTGATTGGCCGCACCGATGGCCGTCTGACCTTGCTTGACCCCACCACCCAGCAACGCATTGACTTGGAGTCTTTTGGCCCGAGCAACGCCGCCGTCTTTGCTGGCCTGCGCTTGGCAGGTCAAGAAACTTCACATCGCTAAACCACGCACCGACACCACCGGAGAATTTTATGAACGCCACCGCTGTCCACACCATTGAAACCGCTGAAGATGCCAACAAAAAGGCCGTGCACAGTGACATGATCAGCCCGCGTTTTTACACTACCGACTTTGACGCCATGGACCGCATCAACATTGAGCCGGTGCGCGCCGAGTGGGACAAGATGATGGCCGAGTACGAGGGCGACAACAACCACGATCACTTTCAGCGCGACGAGGCGTTTGCGGGTGAAGTGACAGCTGGCATGGCCAGCCTCTCGCCCGATATGCGCCAGGAGTTCATGGACTTTTTGGTCAGCTCCTTGACGTCTGAATTTTCCGGCTGCGTGCTCTATAACGAAATCCGCAAAAACGTCACTAACCCCGACATCAAGCAGCTGATGACTTACTTGGCGCGCGATGAATCGCGCCATGCGGGCTTCATCAACCTCTCGCTGCGCGACTTCAATCTGGGCATCGACCTGGGCAACCTGAAGCGCACCAAGAAATACACCTTTTTCAAGCCCAAATACATTTACTACGCGACCTACTTGTCCGAAAAAATCGGCTACGCGCGCTACATCACCATCTTCCGCCAGCTCGAAAAACATCCCGAAAAACGCTTTCACCCCATCTTTCGCTGGTTCGATTTGTGGTGCAACGACGAGTTCCGCCATGGCGAATCGTTTGCCCTGATCATGCGCGCCAACCCCAAGCTACTCAGCGGCGGTAATAAGCTGTGGATTCGCTTTTTCTTGCTGGCCGTGTACGCCACCATGTACGTGCGCGACCACACGCGCCCTATGTTGCACGAAGCCATGGGCCTCGACTCGAGCGAATACGACTACCAGGTGTTTCGCATCACGACCGAGATCACCAAGCAGGTGTTCCCACTGGCGCTGGACACCGATCACCCCGACTTCCGCCGGGGCTTGGAACGACTGTTTGCGATTTCGCAAGCCATGGAAAAAGCCAAAGCGCGTGGCGGCGTGGTGGGCAAGTTGCAGCAAGGCGTGTGCGCTGTGAAAGCCGCGGCCACCTTTGCCCGCCTGTACTTCATGCCCGTGATTGAACAAGACCTGTCACCCCAAGTTCGTATGGAACCCGCATGGTGAATGAGGTCGTCTGTGCTTGCGTGTTCACGGCCCTGTGCTGGTGGTTCGGCACGGGCGTGATCTTGTGGCTAGACCGTCTGCCTGCACGCAGCTTCCGCTTCAGCCAGGCAGGCTGGACTGTGCTTTTGGCTTTGAGTTTTTGGGGCGTGGCACACAGCATGCAAGAGGTCAGCGTGTTCAACGCCTACCTCGCCTTCGGAAGCGTGATTGTCATGTGGGGCTGGCACGAGCTGGCCTTTCTCACGGGTTGGATCACCGGCCCGCGCACTACCCCTCTAGATGCGGGAGCTACGGGTTGGCCGCGTTTTGTGCAATCGGTGCAGGTCATGCTCTACCACGAGCTGGCCTTGTTAGCCAACTTTGCGCTGCTCTGGTGGATGCAAGCCGGTCAGCACAACCATGTAGCCATTTGCACTTTTGCGCTGCTGTGGTGCATGCGCCTGTCGGCAAAATTGAATTTGTTTTTTGGCGTACCGCAAAACGGTGCGCAATACCTGCCGGCTCACCTCAAATACTTGGCCAGCTATTTCCGTACACGCGACAACATGACGCTGTGGTTCGTGCTCTCGATGGGCGTGGCTATGGGCACCTGGTTCTGGCTGGTCTGGTTGGCGCAACAAGGCGCTGTGGCCATCACCACCGGGTGGGTCATGCTGGCCACCTTGCTGGGACTGGCGATCGTCGAACACATCATCATGATTTTTCCTTGGCCACTGGAGCGGCTGTGGGGTTGGGCCATGGGCCAGACCACCAAACCGGCTTTGACCACACCCCTTGAAGGCCCCACATGAATACCTTGACCCTCACCCCAGCCCTGCGCGCCGAGGACTTTGACACACCGAGCATCCCACCACGCCCCAGTGCCAGTGAGGTGAGCCGCACATCACAGCGCCCAGTTGCCGTGGTCATTGGCAGCGGCTTTGGTGGGCTAGCTGCAGCTATTCGCCTGAGTGTCAAAGGCTATGAGGTCAAAGTCTTTGAAAAACTAGATGCCCCCGGTGGCCGCGCTTATGTGCACCACCAGGACGGCTTCACCTTCGATGCGGGCCCCACCATCATCACCGCACCGTTTTTGCTCGAAGAGCTGTGGGCATTGTGTGGCAAAAGTTTTTCAGACGACGTGAAGCTGGTGGCCATGGACCCGTTTTACCGTGTGCGTTTTTCAGACGGTACTTGGTTTGACTACAACGGCGATGCCGAACACATGCGCGCAGAGGTGGCCCGCTTTGAGCCCTCGGATTTAGCGGGCTACGAACGCTTTTTGGAAGAAGCCGAGCGCTGCAAGACACTGGGTTTTGAGGGCATGGGCGACATGGCTTTTGACAAGGTCAGCGATCTTGTGGCCGCCATCCCCGACTTCTTGCGCATGGGCGCCTGGCGCAGCCTGTACAGCTTGGTAGCCAAACACATGCGCAACGACAAGCTGCGCATCGTGATGAGTTTTCACCCGCTGCTGATTGGCGGCAACCCCTTTGCCGTGACCTGCGCTTATGCGCTCATCAATTCGCTGGAGCGCACCTGGGGTGTGCACTCGGCCATGGGCGGAACCGGGGCCATCGTGAAAGGACTCGTCGGTTTATTGGAAGAGCGCGGCGTACCGCTGCGCTGCAACGCGCCCGTGACGCAGATAAGAATTGAAGGTGGCCGCGCCTGCGGTGTTGAATTGCAAAACGGCGAATTCGTGCTCGCAGACATCGTGGTCAGCAACGGCGACACAGCCTGGACCTACAAAAATCTGGTGGCCCCAGAGCACCGTCGCGTTTGGACCGACCGCAAGATCGCCAATGGCAAATACTCCATGGGTTTGTTCGTCTGGTACTTCGGCACCTCACGCCAGTACAAAGATGTGCCACACCACATGATGGTGCTGGGCCCACGCTACAAAGGCCTGCTGCAAGACATCTTCAAGAAGCACAAATTGGCCGAGGACTTCAGCCTGTACCTGCACCGCCCCACCGCCACCGACACCTCGTTGGCCCCGGAGGGCTGCGACACCTTTTACGTGCTCTCGCCCGTGCCGCACTTGGACAGCGGCACCGACTGGCCCGCCTTTGCCGAGACCTACCGCACCGCCATTGCCGAGAGCTTAGAGGCGAGCGTGCTACCGGGACTGCGCGAATGCATCGTGACCAGCAAGGTCAGCACACCACAGGATTTTCACGACAACTTGTGGTCTTATAAAGGCGCAGGCTTTGGCCTAGAGCCCTTGCTGCTGCAAAGTGCTTGGTTTCGCCCACACAACCGCAGCGAAGATGTGTCTGGCCTGTTCGTGGTGGGCGCCAGCACCCATCCCGGCGCGGGCGTGCCGGGCGTGCTGATGTCGGCCAAAGCTTTGGAATCGGTGGTGCCCCATGTCCATGCCTGAGCGCACGCCCCCACTCGCGCACACACCGAGCGCAGCGCCGCACCTGTATGCCGTGACCACGCCCGCTGCGCCTGCGGCGCTGAAAGAACTCGACTTCGATTCGCACGACCTGCAAGCCTGCGTGGCCATGATGCAAGGCGGCTCCAAAACTTTCTTTGCGGCCAGCCGCTTGCTACCGCCCCGTGTCCGCACCGCCGCCATCGCGCTCTATGCCTTTTGCCGAGTGGCAGATGACTTGGTGGACGAAGCCGGCCCCGGCGACACGCCTTTGGTAGTGTTGCAAGCGCGCTTAGACGCCATCTATGCCAGCACCCCGCACGACCACGTCGAAGACCACGCCTTGAGCCTGTTGGTGCAACAGTACAAACTGCCGCGCCATTTGCTGGACGCACTGATTGAGGGATTTGCTTGGGATGCGGCTGGGCGCACTTACAACAGCATTGAAGACCTGCATGCCTACGGTGCCCGCGTGGCGGGCAGTGTGGGCGCGATGATGGCTTGGATCATGGGCACACACAACATGGACACCTTGGCACGCGCCTGCGAGCTGGGCGTGGCCATGCAGTTGACCAACATTGCCCGCGACGTGGGACACGACGCCAGCATTGGCCGCTTGTACCTACCGCGTCAATGGTTGGTCGAAGCGGGAATCGATCCCGACGCATGGTTGGCCCAGCCCACGTTCACGCCCGCCATCGCGCAAGTGGTGACGCGCTTGCTTGATGAAGCAGACCGTCTGTACAAGCAAGCGCACTCGGGCATCGCCGCTTTGCCGCCCGACTGCCGCGCTGCCATTTGCGCGGCCAGCATGATCTACGCCGAGATCGGCCACCAGCTGCGCCGCGAAGGCCTGGACTCGGTCAACAAGCGCACGGTGGTCAGCACCACGCGCAAGCTCATGCTGCTGGCCAGCGCTTGGACGCAGGTGCACTGGATCCGTGTCAGCGAACACCCGCCTGAGCCGCTAGACGCCATCGTCGACATGGTGCAAGGCTGCCGCAACGCCACGCCCTTCACGGGCCACAAAGCTTTTTTTCCAAACCGCGCCATACCCCAACGTGTCGCTTGGATGTTCGAATTGCTTGAGCGCCGAGAAGCTGAGCGACTGGGCCTCAACACCCCGCAACAAACAACCTAACGCCTGAGGCCACACCGATGAAAGACAACCGCCACAACATTCAGGTGCGTTTGCTGTATGTCAGTCACGCGGTGGGGCCGCAAACCACCACTGTCACCACCAGCATCTTGCTGCAGGCGCAAACACACAATGCTGTGCACGGGATCACGGGCGTGCTGTGCCAAGGCCAAGGTTTCTTTTTTCAAGTGCTAGAGGGCGAACGCAGCCGGGTGAACGCCCTATACCGACGCATTTGTGTTGATAGGCGTCACCACGCCGTGGACGTATTGCATTACGAAGAAATCAAGGAACGTCTGTTTGGCCAGTGGTCCATGGCACTGATACGCTTGCCTGTGAACGACCCGATGGTCAACCGTCAGCATCCTGACTTTGACCCCTACGCCACCTCTGGCCCTGAGGTGATGAAGCAGCTCCTGAATTGGGCGGCGTCGGGTCAACCGATTGAGATGACGCCCCCCTGAGCGTCACCCCTTGCGGGTGCGCTGTTGCGTGGGTCAGCTGTTGCTTGAGATCAACTTGGCAATCACGGCGATCACCACGAAAAATGAAGAAAACAGCGCAATGCCAACGGCATAGTAGGTGACCGACTTTTGGCGGATTTGAGAAATTGTCAATTTGTTCATGGTTACAACCTTGTTTAAAAACGGTCTGTCAAAAAGCAGCTGCGCCATCACTCACTTGGGTGATCTGACGTTTTATGAAATGGACGTTTGGGGCGGTTCAACCAATTGGCCACCATGAACGCACAAAAAACGACAAACATGATGATGAGGATGTGTTTGATTTCCATGGCGTTTTCCTTGTGTGAAGTGATGATAAAAAAGAGTTGCAAAAAATGAGAGAAGGCTTGAACTATAGGGGTTGACTTGTTGTTGAATCAAGTCTGGGCCAAGGTCGCATCAACGGGGACATGGCCCACAGGGTCAGCGCCAGCAACCCAATTTCAAGACCATATACGGCCGTGTACCCCAGGACCGAACTGCTGGCCAGCGCCACGCCGTCGCGCACCAAACCACCCACAGCCATGCCGACCCCAGCCGCCGTTGCCTGCACAGCGCCCCACGCGCCCATGGCCAAACCGACATGCTCGGGGGGGGCCATTTGCATGGTGGCCGTGAGTGTGCCGTGGGCAAACACCCCACCACCCAAACCGATCAAGAAAATACCTGCAGCAAACAAGACGGGTGAATCTAGGGGGCCAGAGGCGATCACAGCCACAAAAGCTGGTATGCCCACCCAAGCACCCCAACTCGCCATGCGGTAAGCGTCTGCACCGCGGCTGAGCACCCGCGAGGCCCAAGCAAAACCGATCAAACCACCCAACGCCAAAGTGGCGGTGAGCATAGTGGTGGTGGAGACACTGAGGTTCAAAATCTCGCCACCGTAGGGTTCTAGTAATACATCTTCCATGGTGAAAGCCATGGTGCCCAGCCCCACGGCCAGCAAGCGTCGCAGCGTGTTCTGACCTTGGCAAAACAGTTGCCAAGCTTGGGGGAAGGTGTGCTCAAGTGGCGTGCCGGGTTTGCGGTTGCGGCTGCGCGGCTCTTGTTTCCAAAGGGCCACCACATTAAGTACCAGCGTCATCACGGCTACTGCTTGCACCACGCGGATCAGCTGTCCGGGGCTGTAGTCGCGCAGCAGATGGCCCAGCATCAAGGCGCTACCGATCATGCCGACCAGTTGCATCACATACATGAGACCCACCACCTTGGGTTGACTCTCGGGCGGCGCCAAGTCAGTGGCCAGCGCCAGCCCTGCGGTTTGTACCGTGTGCATGCCGATACCCACCAACACAAAAGCACCCGCAGCGCCCACCAAACCCACCCAACCGGGAGCTTGACTCGACTGACCTGCCCCGGCCAACACCAGCAGCGCAAAAGGCATGATGGAGAAACCTCCGAACTGCAGCAAACTGCCCATCCAGATGTAGGGCACGCGCCGCCATCCCAGTTGTGAACGGTGGTTGTCTGAGCGAAATCCAATCAGCGCTCGAAACGGCGCGATGAGCAAAGGCAGGGCCACCATCAACGACACCAGCGTGGCGGGCACTTGCAGCTCCACAATCATCACGCGGTTGAGGGTACCCACCAGCATGACCATGGCCATGCCGACAGAAATTTGAAACAGCGACAAGCGCAGCAAACGCGACAGCGGCAAGTCATCGCTGGCAGCGTCTGCAAAGGGCATGAATCTCGGACCCATCGAAGCCAGAGAATTCGCCCATGAAGCATGTGTTTTGGTTTTGGTCATAGCTTGGAAAGGCCAAGCGCTTTCGCGCTTGGCCGATCGACGGGTTTCACCCGTTATGACTTCCCTTTGGCATCTGCTGGAGCAGGCGCCACGACAGCCACTTTGGCGCTGCCGTTGAGGAAGTTTTTCACCCAGGTGGTGTTCATGGTCAGGGCCAAGTGCACGCTGAAGGACGAGATCGCCACAGCAGCAATGAACACAGGGATGCCAACCGATGGTTTCACCACACACCACATTTTTGCGTAAATCATGAGGTGTCTCCTTTACTTGAGCCAGGGTGAATAGATATAGGCTAGCAGATGGGCAAATGCGGCGATCATGCCGAATATCTGCGTGCCCTGGATGAGATTGCGGTGAATCTCTTCCGATTCGGCCTCGGTCAGTCCCGTTGGCCAGACTTTGTCTGAATTAGACATAGTTTTCTCCTTGCAGAAGACGTGCACGGCCCGCACGAGGGCTATTCAAGGCCACCATGGCCAGGAATGGGGTTACCTTGAAAGCGATTTCAAGCGTGTTCATCTCAAGCCCGCCTCGGCATGCGCCAAGGCAGCATGGCTTGAACCACCGGTGACACCAAACGGGGCACCGACAGGGTTTCGTGGAAGGCGAGCAAGGGCTCGCCTTCGTAATCAAATTGCAACAAGGCGCGCTGGTAAAAAGGCGTGTCTTCTAATTGCTCTTGCACTTGAACCGCTTGTTCACTGCGCATACGTCGATCCAAACGCCAACCCGTTTTGGGCAAGCGTTGAACAGGCGGTGTGTCGATGGGCTCCACCTTGCCTTTGGGCGTGAAGCGCAAGGAGAGCACGCGGTCTTGCGTGTTTGGCGCTTGCATGTCGTAGAACACCAAGGTGCTGCCATCACGCATGCGGGCACGCGACCAGTCCCAGGTGTGAAAGCCTTGGTCAATGGGTTCGTCACCCTCATTCGAATCCAAGTAAGCATGGCCCTGCCACTTCAGATCTGGCGAGCTCAACTCGACCTCAATCCGCGATGCGGGTGCCAAAGGGCCCCAGCGGTGGCGACCAAACGCATCGAGGCGCGTCGAGAAGGCGCACAGTTGTTGAGGCCACAGTTTGATACGGCCACGGATGCGCCGAGGCAACGGGACGCACACCTCGTTGATGTCGATGGTCAAACAGTCGCCGTCCCACTGCAACTGACTCGGACCAATGATGAACGCTTGGGCACTGCGCGCTGAATGCCTGTCGCCTCGCTCGGTCATGGCCCAACGTCCTTTGCCTTTGCTGTAAAGGGCCACATTCAATGCGCAATGGTTGTCGGGGTTCACGCGACCACGCCGACGCGCCCAGGCGTAATAAGGCGAAAACACACTGCCCACAAAAGCAATGAGGGTGATGCCGTGTTGGCCATCGTCACTCATGGCGTCGATGTACCACCATAGGTAGCCCCCATCTGGCACATCTTGGTCGAAGCGAGGCTCGCCATCAGGGCCTCGGCCGCCCGCTGTCCTGACAAGGCCGCCATCGGCACGCCCGGCCCCGGATGGACGCTGCCCCCCGCCAGAAAGAGGCCCGGCAGGGGCGTGCTGGAGCCAGGTCGGCTGAAGATGCTGGTCCACCCGTGCGTCGCCTGCCCGTACAGGGCTCCCCCACTGGCTGGAAAGCGTCGATGGAAATCCTGCGGCGTAGTTCGCAGACTTTGGGCCGCCGTGGGTTGAAGGCGCAAACCCAATTGGCGCAGATGTTGAAAGGTGTGTGTGTGGCATTGTTCTAAAGCCTCCTCGGTGATCGCGTTGCCATCACCGTTGGCGGGGGCGTTGACCAAACAAAAAATGCGCTCCGCTTGGCCGACTGCAAGTGACGCAGGTCGGTCTTGTGCGCAAACATAGACGGTGGGTTGTTGCGGCAGGCGTTGACGTTCAAAGATGTCCTCAAACTCGCTGGCATACGTGTTCTGAAAAAACACGTTGTGGCGGTCAAGCGCCACACCTTCCGTTGCGGTGTGCATGGACCAGGTCATGGCCGACAAAGACCGTGGCGGTGCGTCATGAGGCACGGCATGCCGCACCTCGTCACCCAACAAACCTGTGCGCAAAGCAGCGGCATCGCCATTGAAGATCACACGGTCCGCAGGCAAAAATTCGCCCGACTGCAAGCGCACGCCATACACCCTGCCTTGACGCTTTTCAATGCGCTGACAGGTGCTGTGATAGCGAAACACCGCACCACGGCGGCGGGCCACGCGGGCCAGCGCTTGAGCCATACCGACCATGCCACCATCGACCGACCAGACCCCATCCATCTCAACCTGAGCAATCAGCATGAGGGTGGCGGGCGACTGCCAAGGTGATGAGCCGCAATAGGTGGCGTAGCGCGCAAACAACTGGCGCAAACGCGGATCGGTGAATTGGTGACCCAGCTGTTGCCACAGGCTACGCATGGGGCCAAGTTTGGCCAACACGCCCAAGCCTTTGAAACCTAAGTCCCCCATGAAGCCACCCATGCGAGGGCGCTGGGAGCGGATCATCGGGCCTTCTAGGGCTGAATACAGCTGACGAGTCGTCACACAAAACTCTCGGAATCGCCGCGCTTCGTCGCCGCCAGACCAAGCGGCAATGGCCGCTTCGCTGGTCTGCGCATCGGCGGATAAATCAAGGCGACTGCCATCGGGCCAAAAATGCCGAGCCAGCACCTGCAAGGGCGTGATCTGCATCTCAGCTTCGACGCTGGTGCCCACGCTGCGAAGCAACTCGTCAAACACCCAGCGCATAGTGAACACGGTGGGCCCGCTGTCGATATAGACGCCGTTCACTTCGCGGCTGTGCACCTTGCCACCGGGGTCGCCCGAAGCTTCGACGACCGTAACCTCCAAGCCTTGATGCGCCAATAAGATGGCGCTGCTCAAGCCCCCCATTCCTGCGCCGATGATGACGACACGGTGCTCAGGCATGGCTGACCTCGGGCACGAATGCATCCTCAACAGTCGCATGACCCAAAACCGTAGCACCACTGGGGGCCGACTGATGTGCCAACTGAAAACGCTGACCCTGCCACACCCCAGCCATTTGCAGCACTTGCATGCGCACAAAGAGCGATTCAGAAAAAAACTGGTGCTTGTACGCGGCGGCGGTGGCCAACTGATGAGCACCCTGCTGGGCGTACTGAACCATGGCACCCGTGTCTCGCCACAAGCTGAAGGTGCATTGGCGTACCAAAGGTGCTTCGCCCAAACCCATGGCCAGCAAGCAACCAGGAGCCAACGACAAATCGGCTTGTGCTGCGGGTGCGTAACGCCAAAAGGCCATGGCCTTAGAGGGCACGATGCTGGCACGTGTCAGCACGGCAAGAGGGGCACGCAGTGCCTCGTCACTGCCCTGGTGATGACCCAAGGCTTGGGCGCTGCTAGCTTGCCAAACTTGTTTGTCCCAATGACCTCGGGCTGACTGAACCGCCATGACGCCCGTCCAACATTCGCGTGCGCGACTGCGGTAAGCCTGCACGGCAGGGCTGTCCAGAAATTGCAGGGCTAGGTCAACGTGTGTGAAGGTACAAATCAGACCTTGATGCGAAGGGCTGGGCCGCAAACTGAAGCCCCCGCCATGGCCGCTGCCCATCACCTTGACCGTGGTCAAGCCTGGCACCTTTTTGTAGGGGGCACCGCCAGCCACCATCCGCAACCAACCCCAGCTGCGATGCTGACGCAAAAAATCAGCCAGCACCACCACCACCACCCCCGTGAGTGGGTCATGTGGCGGTTGAAGACTGGGCATGAGTAAGGTGTCCGACTTGGCGTGGCGAAGGTTTACTTGGCGGACACTTTGGTGGTCAACCAAGCAGGCTTTTGTAACTCTGGAAAGTCTTTGGCCATCTGCGCGCCGTTGAGCGGCTTGTAGGCACCTTGGTGGCACGTGGCGCAGTTGAGCTTGGGCACATCCCCCATGGGTCCTTTGCGATGGTCTGGGAACACATCGGTCAAAGATTCCATGTAGCTCGTATTGAGGTCACGCGCCATCCGTATGCCATGCCATGCTGTCGTGCGTTGAGGTGGACTTTTCTCCCAGCTTTGGAACGACTGTGTGTTGTGGCAATAGGTGCAGTTCACGCCCAAAGACGTTGACATGTGAGTCATCAACCCATAAGTCCACTCGGCTTGCTTGATCGACTGGCGGTTCCCCGACGGCAACGCGGTCGGTCCATTGACGCGGATCTTTTCATCACCTAACAAAAATGGTGTGAACGGATCGTTGGGCAACGAGGACAGATTTACCACGGGCGAAGGTGTATTTTGTCCAGCCTTGTCACCAATGAAGTTGGCGCCTTTCGGCTGAGGATCAGACTTGAACCAAACGGAACTGGGCACAGGCTGGCCGCGGTGGCAGGTATAGCACGTCACACCCGTCTCTGCGACGTGGGGTTTCCAGTCGGCATTGATGTGTTGCGTCATCTGAATCATCTTGCGCGCCACAACTTTGGTGTACTTACTGTCGTCTGCAAAATTGGGCAAGGCGTGGCAATAAGCACAGCCCTCTTGCGGCGCCACCCAGCTGCTCATAGAGGCCATCAGGCGGTTGAATTCGCCGACGCTCAAATTGCCTAAAACTTTCACGTTTTTGTACGCTTGCGAAGCCTTGGGACCCTCAGAGCCGGGCGAAGGAATGACGAAAGGCGGCTGATTGATCTCGGTCTTGGCCTCTAGCAAACGCGCGTTGTAGACCTGCACCATGCCAGTTCCGCGGTAGCCGCTTTGTACCGATTCGGGACTGGGCCGTTCGCAGCCTGACAGCGCCAGACCGATCAAGGCCAACCCGAGGCACTTGGCCAAACGGTCCACCCATTGGGGGGTGTTCAGAATAAGCGTATTCATGGCTTGCCTCCGATGCTGAGCGCTGGATCTGTCATCGCTGGAAAAATTTCGGGGTATGGGGGCGCCACACCATGTTTGATGGCCCACAGGTACCAGTTGTCCACCACGGTGCCGGTCAGCAAGATGCCGATGCCACCAGTGATGGGACAGAGAACAGCAAACCACCAAGCCCAACGGTGAATCGATTCCATGGTCGCGTTGAAGCCCATGGTCCAGCGCCAGAACAAGGCAGCGCGTTCCGAGGCGGTGCCACGGTCGGTGATCTGCTCAATCTCGCGCTCACCACCAAACCGGGTCACCGCCAAAATCGTGGCGCCATGCATGGCAAACAGCAAGGCTGAGCCATACAAAAAGACAATCGATAAGGCATGAAACGGGTTGTAAAACAGGTTGCCATAACGCAACGAGAATGCCGCCGTCCAGTCCAAGTGAGGAAAGATGCCATACGGCACAGCCTCGCCCCAAGAGCCCATCAGAATCGGGCGGAACAAGCCCAGCACCAGAAACAACCAAATGGCGGCTGCAAAGGCCCATGCGATGTGGGTGCCCATGCCCAGCTCCACCGCACGGCGGTACGTGCGCGCCCACCACAGCATCACCGAGGCGGTGAGGAATAAGCCCACGATCAAAAACCAGCCGCCTTGGTTGAGCGGTGGAATGCTCAGTCCGTAGCTCGGAGGTGGTGGCTCAAGGGAAAGCCAAAACAGCTGACGCACGAACTGAATCGGGTCGTAATTGACCGAGGCCAGCATGTTCATGCCAATCAAGGTGAACGCAATCAAACCGCAAAACAGAGAAGCCAAGCCAAGGCCTCCCAAATAGATCGGTCCAAGCTGGGCATTGCCCAACTTGCCAATCCAATAGCTCAGCAGGGGTTGTCCTGTGCGCGGGCTGTTGCCATGCCCAAGTGCCACCCCTTGGTGTACAGGTCCCACGGCTTGCACCGTGGTGAACAGGTTTTGATAATCGGCCATGGGCTATCTCCTCAATTCTTTGGATTCGGTCTTTGTGTGCAGTCCAACTCAGACGGGCCACTGGGACCAAATGGGCATGTTCAACCACCAGCTCCACCACTCGGGCCAGCCTCGACTCCAGAAGGGTCCACTGAGCACAATGCACAGGGCGCTGAACAGCACGGCGGCCAAGGCCAAGAACAGCCCCAAGCGGTGGATGCCCAAAGTACCGATGGAGTAACCGATGATGTCGCGGAAGAATGTGTCTTCGTGTTCAGGAGTCTTGACCACGGTGCCGGGTGTGGGGTTGGTGGACGATAGGATCAGGCCACCGTGCAGCGACAAGGCAAACACACTGGCGAAGAAGAAGCTCACGGCGATCATGTGCGCCGGGTTGTAATGAAAGTGCAGGTACTGGTAGCCCACGTTGGACACCCAGTCGAGGTGGCTGTAGATGCCATACGGAAAACCGTGACCCCAAGCGCCCATGAGTACGGGGCGAATCACCACCAAGGTGAAATACGCTGAAATCGCAACACCAAAAGCCACAGGGACGTGATAACCCATGCCCAGTTTGCGACAGATTTCGACCTCACGCATCATCCACGAGCCGAAGGCTCCCAATGCACAGACTGTGATGAATTGCCAAAGCCCGCCCTCCATCAGAGGCGCAAGCCGAAGCCCGTAAGACAAATCAGGCGGTGCGATGCTGATCTGCCAAATATTCCAAGTCGGGCCTTGTGAGGCTCCCCACAAAATAAGCGCCGTACCTAGGAAGGAAAAGAACAAGGTTGTCACGCCGAAGAAGCCGACGTAAAACGGTCCGACCCAAAAGTCAAACAAATCACCACCCAGCAGGGTACCTCCGCGGACACGGTACTTTTTCTCAAAACTTAGCATGGCCATGGTTGGGTCCTCCTGCTTCAG